>JBDNFQ010000211.1:0-10394 GCA_041689715.1 Bacteroidia bacterium | reverse complement strand
AGTATTCCTTGCAAGAATCCTCTGTACTGAATCGAACATAGAACTCTTGGGCATTTTGTCCTTCGAAATTGATCATATTATTACCACTTTATTGACTTACAACATACAACTTTATATGTATCTATCTAGCGACCTCTATATTATTTTTTTAAAAGTGCAACGCTTAGGGAGTATTTCGATGCGTTTAGGAAAAATGACACAAGGCTGCCCGTGTATTCCTGCCAAAAGAAATATTTTTACACCATTAAAAGTAAAAAACGCCCTCTCAATTGACTTATTGAAACGTAAAAAGTACTAGATAATAAATAGGAAAAACCGCAAAGAGTGGTTTTTTTTATTAGATAACGATCGCTTAAATTAAATCTTTGCAATCGTATTTAGATCTATCACTGATAATATGACAGATGAATTAATTATATCTAACGGAGAGGAACCGTAAGTATCTATTCGAAAACGTAGTGCTTTTAGACTAAAGTTTTCTGCATTCTATGGTGGATAAAGAGCTGTATAGTAAATATATAATTGCTTACTTTACAGTTTATTGGCTTTTTCTCCAACACAATGAGGATTCATAATCTCTCCTATTACTAGTTTTTATCACTGTAGCTTAAAAGTTACAGTTTGCCGTTTAGAAGCATAGTTCCCAAACATCATTGCTTATATATTTCACCTCCCATTCCTGAGGTTTTTTGAGCTTTTGAGTGTTTACAAGAATTCGTCCTCTCTACATAACTTCCCACGTTCCTTCTTGTTTAGATTCTCCCATTAACTGGGTAAACGTGCCATCAAAACGCATATCCAGAGATATATCTATGCTACAAGTAGCAGCATCACATCCCCAAGACCTACAAACTTTGTGTTTGTTTCGTTTTTAGGCTCTTCTACTGCTGCGATTTCTTCCTGTAAAGATTCAGCTATTGTTTCATTGGACGTATCTTATTTTTGTTCAGTAGTTTTACTGCAGGCGGCAACCAATAAAATGGTCATTAAATAAAATAGTTTATTCGTTGGTTTTTAATTGTTAGAAATTTGGAGGTATAAAATAATTATTGAGTATTCAAAAATCTTAATTTCGCAACAGTGTCTAGTCAAGCCAAAATACAAGAACTAACTACCGAGCTAAAGCAGCATAATTATAGCTATTACATTCTTGCTCAGCCCACCATATCAGATAGAGACTTTGATATGAAGCTGAAGGAGCTAGAGAAGCTAGAGCGAGCCTTTCCGCAGTATGCGGATCCTAATAGTCCTACACAGCAAGTAGGTGGTGATATTACCAAAAATTTCAATACGGTGCCTCACAGTAGCCGAATGCTGAGTTTGGGTAATACGTATAATAAAGAAGATCTTTTAGACTTTGATACGCGAGTAGCTAAGCTAAACGGAGGCAATGAGTATAAATATACTGCCGAGCTCAAGTTTGATGGATTTGCGATAGCACTACGGTATACAGACGGGAAACTAACTCAGGCTATTACGCGTGGGGATGGCACACAAGGAGACGATGTCACTGCTAATGTAAAGACCATTCGGTCGATACCGCATCAACTCATTGGCAACTATCCGCCAAGTCTAGAAGTACGAGGCGAGATATTTATGCATAAGGCTGCCTTTGCTAGGCTCAATGAGGAGCGAGCTATTAAAGGCGAAGATCTCTATAAAAATCCAAGGAATACTGCGGCAGGAACTATCAAGCTGCAAGACAGTGCGGAAGTGGCTAAGCGACCACTCGATGGATTCCTATATCAACTAGCAGAGCACGGCAAAGAGGAACTAGATCACTGGGATAGCCTACAGCGAATGAAAAGCTACGGTCTGCCTGTGAATGATGCTACCCGAATATGCGATGCCATAGAAGATGTATGGAAGTTTATAGAGCACTGGGACACAGAGCGAAAGAACTTAAGTTTTGAGATAGATGGAGTAGTGATAAAGGTAAATAGTCGCTTGCAGCAGCAGGAGATGGGCTTTACCAGTAAGTTTCCTCGCTGGGCTATGTCGTATAAGTTTGAGACAGAAAGAGCAGAAAGTAAGCTACTCAGCATCAGCTACCAAGTAGGGAGAACCGGTGCCGTAACTCCTGTGGCTAACCTAGAACCTATGCAGCTATTGGGAACTACGGTAAAGCGTGCAAGTCTGCACAATGCAGATTTCATAGCACAGCTAGACGTACGAGTAGGCGATACTGTATTTGTAGAAAAGGGCGGAGAAATAATTCCTAAAATAGTAGAAGTGGATGCCAGCAATAGAGATGCGGACAGTAAAAGGACCCAGTTTACTGCGACTTGCCCAGAGTGCGATACGCTGCTAGAGCGACCAGAGGGTGATGCGGTGTTTCGCTGCCCCAATACGCAGAGCTGCCCGCCACAAGTAAAAGGCCGCATAGAGCATTTTATAGGTCGTAAAGCTATGGACGTGGCAAGTCTAGGAGAAGGTAAGATAGATGTGCTTGTTGAAAATGGAGTTATAAACAAACCAGCGGACTTGTATGCACTTACTTTTGATATGTTAGAGAATCAGTCAAAGGTCATTGAAGATGAAGATGCAGGTTTCAAGATTGATGGAAGTTTAGTTGTGGAACTTCAACGAGCCCTCTTTGCGATGGCCAATAAATGGGGGAATGCTCCTTTAAAGGTTTTGAATGATTTAAATCCCAAGTCAATATCTGACTTCTTAGTTTTGGATATAAGTGGAGTATTAAGTGAAACTCATAAGAATTCCATATTGAAATTAAGGAACTTTATAAATAAAAGGCAGCAAACTGGTAGATTTTCAGAATCGTTTTTTTCTTCAGATTTCGTTTTTGTTGAAAGTGTCTTTACATTTCGCTTTCCAAAGGAATGCGAAATGTTAAAATTGGCATTTGATCAATTTGATTATATAGATGAATTGATGTCATCAAACCAAAGTTCTGATTTCCAATTATTTATCACAAGGCTGAGCGACAGGAGGAAATTGACCATTCAAAAGACTAGTGCTGAGAATATACTTGAAGGTTTGGGTGCTTCCAAGAAAATACCTTTTGAGCGAGTACTCTTCGGACTGGGAATACGCTTTGTAGGAGAGACAGTAGCTAAGAAATTAGCTTTTCATTTTAAAAATATAGATGCCATAATGGCGGCAGACTTTGAAACGCTAAACGGGGTAGAAGAAATAGGAGGCGTGATAGCCAAGAGTGTTATTGATTTCTTTTCTCAGCCAGAAAACAGAGAAGAAATTGAGAAACTAAAATTTGCTGGATTGCAGTTTGAGGTAGTAGAAAAAGAATTGGCAACTAATGCTCTAGAAGGGGCTAAAATAGTTGTTAGTGGTACATTTACCTTGTTTTCTCGTAACGAGCTTAAAAAGATTATTGAGGATAATGGAGGCGTCAACGTATCCTCAATTTCTAAAAATACAGATTTTATAATTGCTGGAGATAGTATGGGGCCAGCTAAGAAAGAAAAAGCTGAAAAGCTTGGTGTGAAAATGATAAGTGAGAATGATTTTAAACAAATGATTGCAGAATGAATTATACTGTTATAGATTTTGAAACTGCTGGACCAAAGAGGGATACTCCTTGTGAATTAGGCATTTGTGTAGTTAAAGGAGGTGAGATTATAGAAACTAAATCTTGGTTAATAAAACCATCATGTTATCCGAATTTTGGCATGATGAACATAGCAGTACATGGAATAAAGCCTGAACATGTAGCAGATAAAAAGGAGTTCAACCATCTATGGACTGATATTTTTTCTTACTTGAATGGTGAGATTTTAGTTGCTCATAATACTTCCTTTGATATCAGTGTTTTGACAAGAACATTAAACCTGTATGGATTAGATGTACCTGACAATGATTATTTATGTACGCTTCAATTAGCAAAAAGAATCTGGCCAAATAGAGATGGATACAAGCTAAATGATTTATGTGCTAGCATTGGGCATACCTTCAATCACCATAAAGCAGAAGAGGACTGTATTGCTACAGCTAAATTACTTAATTATATGGTTAAGGACAGTGGGTTGAAAGGAATTGGAGAGTTAGAAAATTATTGTGGAGTCGGATTCAGAAAAGTAACTGATTTTGGACTGAAAAGGCATAGAAGGACAGTCAGAACTTTTCGCAACAGTTTGTCAGTTGAAATAGCAGCTGGAGTTACTACAAATAAACTAAACGGTGCCAAAATAGTGGTGAGCGGCGTCTTTACTCGTTTTAGTAGAAATGAACTGAAGAAACTCATAGAAGATAATGGCGGTAAGAACGTAAGCTCTATCTCTAAATCTACAGATTTCATAGTAGCTGGAGACAGCATGGGACCTGCCAAAAAAGAGAAAGCAGAGAAGCTCGGAGTCAGGACTATTACAGAGGATGAGTTTGTAGGAATGTTGGAGTAAGATGTAATTAGACTTTTTTTTATAAATTTGTGTTTCATTCTTAAAAATATAATCAGATGAAAAACACAATTAAACTAGTACTTTTAGTACTTATTATTGGTATGTATGCATGTTCGGAAGAGTCTACTACCCAACCTACAGATGTGGAAGAGAAGTTCGTGCCTACACTTACTACTATAGACATTACGGAAATTACCAACTCTTCTTGTATGTCTGGCGGGACGATACAAGGAAATGGGGGGCAAGTTATTATAGAACGCGGAGTGTGTTACAGCGAATTGCCATCGCCAACTGTTAATAATAATGTAGTGAAAAGTGGGGCAGGTGGCGGAAGTTTTGTAACTGAAATTACAGGACTTACTAGAGATAAGAAGTACCATGTGAGAGCTTATGCTACTTCCACATCTGGCACAGGATATGGAAATGAGGTTGAGTTTACAGCCTTTGGTTTGGAGAGTTTCACCTTTGCAGGTAAAAAGACATATATCTTTCCAACAAACAGTGGTGCAGGCATTTGGGGACCTGATGATGTTACAGGTGCTATAAATACTATTGATGGAGCTGGTAATACTGCTAAAATAGCCTTGATAGGGGGTGCTCATCTCGCTAATAAGTGTGCCGACCTAGATGCATATGGTCATTCAGATTGGTATATGCCTTCCTTCGAAGAATTAAAAGCACTTAGAACGGCGGCTCCTGATTTGGAGGGAATAGGTGAAAACGATGGTTCTTTCTGGTCTAGTAGTGAAAATAGTAAGGAGTTCGCATATTTTGTCGATTTTAATACTGCAGTTCCATACGCATCTACTTTACTTAAAAATAAAAGTGGTCAGTGTCGCTGTGTTCGTCAGGATTAAGCGGCAATTTGTATTGCCTCTGAGCAATGCTTTTTTTGTTTCGGAGTAACAATAATCCTTACCTTCGTCCCATTGGCAGACTTTCAAATAAATATTGGCAGAAAAAGCTTAGCGAAGTACAAGCAATCTGACAAATCAGAATCGCTCAAAAAAATGAGCAATGTACGAGAAGTAGGAATAGTGTACGACGTAAAAAAGACCTCAATGCAGCTACTCAATAAAGTGACACACTACTTTGAGGCTGCTGGTAAAACAGTTATAACAATTGGTTTCTTAGAAGAGAAAGAGTTGGGAGACTTAGTGCCAAGTAACAAAGAGGAATATTTTTGTAAAAAAGACTTAAATTTTTGGAAATTGCCTAAAAAGGAGGTTGTACAAAAGTTTATCTCTAAAGACTTCGATTACCTTATCAATCTAGATATGATAGGCCGCAATGAATTACAGGCTATTTCTACTTTTTCTAACGCTAAGACACGCATAGGAAAGCACCTTGAAGAATACCCGTTTTCTCAAGATTTTATGATAAAAAGCCATGCAGAAAGTGGAGAAGAGCTGTTTAACGAAATAAAAAAATACATCAAATAATGGGAAAGTTTAGAGGATTAGGCGTAGCCATGGTCACCCCTTTCAATGCGGACGGGAGTATAGATTTTAGCGGATTAGAAAAGTTGACAACCCACTTAGTAGATGGCGGAGTAAACTACCTAGTAGTAATGGGTACTACAGGAGAAAACCCGACCATAAATAATGATGAGCAACAAGCTATTCTTCGGAAAGTAAAAGAAGTGAATGCAGGAAGATTGCCTATTGTCTTTGGTATAGGCGGAAATAGTACTACAGCGGTAGTGGATAGATTGAAATCTGAAAATCTAGAAGGGGTGGATGGCATACTTAGCGTAAGCCCATACTATAATAAGCCAAGCCAAGAAGGGATCTACCAACACTATAAAGCGGTGAGCGATGCTACTCCGCTACCCGTAATAATGTATAATGTGCCAGGCCGTACAGGTTCTGTGATAAGTGCAGAAACTACGCTACGGATAGCTCAACTACCTAATATAGTAGCCACTAAAGAAGCTAGCGGAAGTCTTGATATATGTATGGATGTGATACGTGGAGCACCTGAAGGTTTTGGGGTGATAAGCGGAGATGATAACTATACCATGCCGTATATAGCGGCAGGAATGCAAGGCGTAATATCTGTATTAGGCAATGCGTATCCCAAAGAGTTTAGCCAGATGGTAAACTATGCTTTAGATGGTGATTTTAAGAATGCTAAGCACCTACACTACAAGCTACTCCCTATGATGAAAGCCATATTTATGGATGGGAATCCTGGAGGAGTGAAGTATGTTTTACATAAGCTTGGTATCTGCCAAAATGAATTTAGACTACCTGTAGTGAGAGTGAATGCAGCTACTGAGAATGCTTTGGATGAGTCAATGCTGTGATGATCAAATTCTAAAATCTTAAGCTATAAATGTAATTTTACAACCCTAATAAACTGTATCGCTTATTTAGGACGAGACAGTCTAAAAAAAAACTCAGAATGACAAGATTTTACAATCATGAATCGGAGACTTTTGTCAGTCTGAGTGATTTTGCTTTTGCAAAATTGTACCTAAGACTGAACAAACTTTATATTGTTGCTATCACCTTCAGCTCTATGCCGATAGGAGTAGGCAAGCAATTGATTTCAAGTGTAGTTCTACACGGTTGGTTATCTTTGAAATATTCTGCATACAGACGGTTGTAAATCGTAAAATCATCTTTCATATTCGTAAGAAAAACAGTTACATCTACTACATTATCCCAGCTGCTACCTGAGTCTTCAAGTATGTTTTTAACATTATTAAATACCGAGTGGCATTGAGCTTCTATATCGTAGCTAGCTATGGTTCCATCTTCGTTTAGCTCTACACCAGGTATCTTTTTAGTGCCACGCTCTCGTGGTCCTACTCCGCTCAGGAAAAGGAGATTACCTACCTTACGAGCGTGCGGGTATGCTCCTACAGGTTCTGGTGCTTTGCTACTATTAAGTATCTCTTTATTCATCGTCTTTTATAGTTATTTTCACTTGTTCAGATATTCCCAACCCGGGTTTTTTATTGGTCGACTTGTCTGGTTGTGTATTTGTTTCGTTTGTGCTTTTGGGATTTACTTTAGTTTCTTTCTTAGCTCGTTTGTCTTCTTTAGCTTTTTCTTTTGCTATGAGTGGTGCTAAGTCTATGACATTAGGTAGTACTATTTTTCTGGCTTTTAAGCCTGTTGGGATAGTAAAAAATCCTGCGGGATTAGTCACGCCTGTAGGCTGTGCTGCTGCAGCTATGGTTGTATTAGATGGTGAAATGGCTACAGCATTAACTTTAAAACCCTTGAGGTCATATGAGCTTAAATTGGTTCGCTCTTTTAGATCGTATAAGCGTACAGTACCGTCTAGACTTCCGCTTACTAAGTATAGCCCAAAGGGATCCATATCTATGTCCATCACAGAGCGTGTATGCTCACTGAAAGTGTGGTATTCTTTGGCCTTTGATATATCCCACATTCGGATGGTTTTGTCTTTGGAGCTAGATATCAAATATTTTCTGTCTACGGTTACTAATAGGTCTGTGATATCATTGCTATGACCTTCGAAGGTGTTGAGTAGTTTGCCAAAGATATCAAACTGTTGAATGAGAGGACTACCCTGATTTGCAATGAAATAGCTCATTCTATCTATGGCTACTGCTGCTGCACATATTGGCCTATTACCTTTCAAAATCATAGGCTGTTCCTTTACTAAATCATAAATGATAAAGCGACCATCTGAGCCAGCACTAAAGATAATACGCATTCCAGGACCATAAATCAGTTTCTCTATCTCTGCGTTGTTTAGAAGCAACTGAGCGTCAAGATTAGCTAGTATGAAAAAAGAATCGCTAAAGGTGTACATGTTCAATTTACCATCTTGGCCACCCACTACGAGTTTATAACCATCTCTGCTAAAGGCCAAGGTTTTTACTGCCCCTTTAAAATCATGTAATACCTGTACCGTGTCACAAGTAGAGTCATTCATTTGTATCACTACAGTTTCGTCCCAACTCGCTGTAAGAATATACTTGTCGTCTGGGCTAAAAACAATATTTGTAATGTCGTCTGAGTGATTACTAAAATAGGGAAAGCTCTCTATCTGGCCGAAGCTCGAAATAGAATAACACACGAGTATAAACAGTATATTTCTCATCTTAGCTGCTAAGTTACCTAATTTTTATAAAAAAGCCATTTTGCGAGCTCTTTATAGTTTACTTTTTTACCATACATCAGTATACCAGTGCGGTACATTTTACCAGCTACGGCTATAACACCAAAAATGGAGAGCAGCATTACCGCCATAGATAAGTAGATCTGCCAGTTTTGACTTTCGTCCATAAAGGGTAGGCGTACCATCATGGTGATCGGAGAGGTGAGCGGTATAATGCTCATCCAAGTAGCAAGCGAGCCATTGGGATCTCCTACTACGAGTGAAAATGATATTGCGATAGAAAATACAAGTGGCATAGTGATAGGTAGCATAAACTGCTGTGTGTCTGTCTCGCTATCTACTGCACTTCCTATAGCTGCGAATAGTGCTCCGTAAAAGAGGTACCCTCCCATAAAGAAGAACAGGAATACGCCAAATATCTTAGCTAGAGGTAGTGCTAAAAAGTCAGATACAAATTGCAATTGATTCATATCTACGTTTGCTAGTCCAGGATTATTCGATACATCTTGGAGTTCTTTCATATCGTCCATGTTTAGACCTACTATAACGCCTACCACAGTCATAAGTATACCTGTTAGTATTATCCAGATAGTCAGCTGAGTGAGTCCCACTAGAGCTATGCCTAGCACCTTGCCCATCATTAGTTGAAAGGGTTTTACTGTGCTTACTATGAGTTCTACTATGCGGTTTGTCTTTTCTTCTATTACACCTTTCATTACCTGCACTCCGTATAGGAAAATGAAGAAGTAAATCATAAAGGCGAGTGCCATCCCTAAGCCGGTATTGACTCCTATATTGCTACTCTTAGTACTGCCGTCTTCTTCTACTTTGAACTGGCTGAGCACTACCTTGGTTTGTAGGCTGTCTATAGTTGCTTGGTCTACACCCAGTTGGGTCAGTTTTTTATCTCGCACTACATCTTTAAACGCCAGTTCTATCCTGCTGCTATTATTAACACTCAGGCTACTCATGCTCTCATACTTTAATGCTAGCGGTTGGTCTACAGTGTAGTCTTGGGGTATGCTTACTACTGCGTCTATAGAGTCTGAGGTTATGAGTTGGTCTGTAGTGTAGTTTTCTTGAGCAATGAATACTATATTTTCAGGTGCTACTAGGTCATTTATAAAAACTCCTGAGCGGTCTACTACCACTATGTTTTGGTTTTCTGCTGAATTAGTCTGACCTACACTTACCCAAATAATGATGCCATAAAAAGCAGTGATGAGCAGCGGTGTAAGAAGCGTCATGAGTATAAAACTCTTCTTCTTTACTCGAGTGAAATATTCTCTTCCGGTGATGATTCCTATCTTATTCATGGCTGCTGTCTGTTAGGGTCAAAAATACTTCCTGCATACTTGGTATTACTTCCCTGTACTCACTTATTTGAATCATTGGGTCATTGAATAATTGAATGTTTGGCTTGTCGTTGTATGTAAATATAAGGGTTGTACTGCCGTCTTTTTGTACATTCTTTTTTATATCAATACCCGCAAATTGAGTTGGTTTTACCTCACCTCTGTAGGTTATGGAGTAGGTATTGTCCTTTAGGCTGTTTCGCACGTCCATTACTGTGCCTTGGGCTACTACGCTAGCCTTATTAAGCAGTACCACATTATCACAAATAGCTTCTACATTTTCCATACGGTGCGTACTTAGCATGATGCTAGCACCTTGATTGCGTAGGTTTTCTATTTCGTCTTTTATCAGTTGTGTGTTTTTAGGATCAAAGCCAGTGAATGGCTCATCCAGTATGATGAAATTGGGAGAATGCATCACAGTGACGATAAACTGTATCTTCTGCTGCATCCCTTTGCTTAGTTCTTCTATTTTCTTCTTTTTCCAGGTAGTCGCTTCAAATTTTTCTAACCATTCATTGATGGTCTTTTTAGCTGCTGTAGTATCCATACCTCTAAGCCT
>JBDNFQ010000210.1:0-1284 GCA_041689715.1 Bacteroidia bacterium | reverse complement strand
TTTTTAGAAGCCCCCTTAATTATTTACAATTACCTTTTTTCTCTTTATTTCTCCTTTAGAGGTCAACTCTATGAAATACACCCCAGAACGATAACTTTTCACATCTATTAGATGTGAAAAGTTTCTTGATATCGCTTTTCCACTAATTTCTTCCAGAACCTTACCTGTGATATTCACTAATCGGATGCTATACTCCACATCCGCTTCCATCTGTAGTCCAACTATGAGTACATTACGTGTAGGGTTAGGATACACCATCATCTGTAACCCATTATCTACCAGCACTGGTTCTGGCCTATCATCTCTTTTCAGTAGTAGAGAATTAGGATTAACCGTTGGCACATCTACTTGATATATCGTAGCACTTGACGGCAGTGGAATTTCTGCCCTATCTACTTCTGTCAGTTGATACTCATACCGTTCCACAGAGACTGGCAGTGTAGCTGCATCTTGATATAGAAATCTTACTCCGACTTGCTCTTCGCTATTTATATCTACATCTATATCATTGATACACACATGCGTACCGCTAGTAGCTAAAAACAGACCAGGTTCTGCTACCACTGCATTTGTGAGGGTAGGAGAGCCGTTAGCCAGCCAAGAAGACCATAATTCATCAGTCACACCTAAATAAATTTCACCGTACTCCGAGAAGTCCGTTGTAAGGTTATTATCTAGTAGGTCCAGACATAAATCTATGTTCCTTATACTCACAGTAGGATTATTGACCATCACTGTGCCGTATCCATAATCCCAGTCCCCATTGTTATACACTCTAAAGAAATCAGTATACTCTACCAAGATAGTATTTCGAGTATTAATATTATTATTATTTGCTGCCATCTCAGAAATGGGTACATTAGGAAATGCGTATTTGCTACTTGGAGTTCCCTCCCACACTACAGGGTCTCCATTAGGAAGTATAGTCTTAGTCTCGCCTATTTTTGCAAGCAAGCACACTATATTTCGTTGATCTGCCTGTCTCCACGATAACGGAGAGGTACTAGAATAGCTATACCAATCATTATTAGGCGGGAACCAGTCTACTCCATCTATCCATACAGGAGTGTAGCTGGCACCACCCGCTATAGATGGCAACTGTACTGCATCGGGATTAAGTGGTGTAGTAACTTTAGAATAAGTATTTAGAGGTCGCTAGATAGATACATATAAAGTTGTATGTTGTAAGTCAATAAAGTGGTAATAATATGATCAATTTCGAAGGACAAAATGCCCAAGAGTTCTATGTTCGATTCAGTACAGAGGATTCTTGCAAGGAATACT
>JBDNFQ010000209.1:0-2106 GCA_041689715.1 Bacteroidia bacterium | reverse complement strand
CCAGAACAACCGCCGCCATCTACACCTACTCGAATAAATGTTCCTTCGGGGCGGTTTTCGTTTGCTATTAGACTCAATGCATGTTCTTTTGCGTTTTCTGAAACGGTTATCATGTTATGTATAATTTTTAGTTGTTAGTGTTTGTGTTAATTCGCATTTTCTTCAAATAAATTTTTGAAAGTCCATTCAGTTTCTTTTTCACTATTTGATAAGTCTGCTAGTGTTATGTTGTCTAGGAGCTTATCAACAGTAGCTTGAACCATTGACCAAAGTGAACGAATAGAGCAATCAACAGAATTGGTGCACAGTTTTAGTACCCCGACATGTTTGGCACAAAATTCCTTATCAAATAAACGGCCATCTAAAGCTTTCAAAACATCATTCACCGTAATGTCAGCAGCAGGCCTGGCGAGTAAATATCCTCCAACATGTCCTTTAGTGCTATTAATTAAACACTTCATACGAAGTATCCTGGTTAATTTGGAAACATTAGGTTGCGATAGCCCTTCCGCCTCACTAAGCTGAGGAATACTTAATCCTTCGTTATCCTTACACTTTGCTATTCGTACCAATATTCTTAAGCTATACTCGTCCTGTGCTGTTATTTTCATTTATTTAAAGTGCTTATGATTAACCTACGGAACAAATATAGGCATTGTTTTTTAATCTATACTAAAAGGTATAAGATAATATGTACTTTAAAGTACATAATGGTTGTTTAAATGAATCTATATGGTTACTGACATAAATTAAAATCCTCTTTTTATTTTTGAGTGTCCCAAAACCAGCACTGTTAAAAAGAGGGGTAGCACTAAAAGTATAGACAATAAAAGAATGAGAATTAGCAATTTTATACTGTTGTCTATTATCGAAATCCGCTTTCTAGATTCAGAAATGTTTGACACTTGTATTATTCAATACCTAACGGGAGAATATTCTGACAGTTAATAGTACGATGACTCTCTGGGAAAAGACTGTACGTTTAAGAGCAATTATTGGGCTCAATGAGTGTATGAAGTCATTGAGCAATTTTGATGATTAAATTAAACAATAGGAGGAGTATATGAAGTCACAATAGCCTTTATCTGAAAGGCTTTATAATCAGATAGCTTAAATCTTATGATAAGATATGAAACTGATGGGTGTTAATTATAGCACGTATTATTCGTATAAAGCGAAAATACCCGTATCAAAAGGAGTCCAGACACATGCCTTTTGACCACAGCTTTTTAAAGCACTATTTGCCCAAGTATTACACGTGGTAAATAAGCTATAGCTTCCTTTGGCTTCATAAAAGGCATCACTGAGCCCATATCGCACGTCAGACTGCACCAGCGTGGGACTGCCATTTTGCTCCATATCAAAGCTTGAGTTGATATACTTTACAAGTTGGAGGTAGTGCTTTTTGCTGATTACTATTTTTCTGCAATCTTGAGACTCTAGCATAGTTTTATAATAGGTGGTATGTAGGGCAGTAGTACTTAGACCAAAAGCGGCTCTTACAGCTGTAGATACTTTTAAGTCAGCCCACGTTGGTGTCTCTAGGTAAAAACCTTTATCACCCCATCCTATAGCCAAATACTGAGCCGTAGTGTCTTTGTTTTTAGTGTCTTCGAAAGGGATGCTTTTAGTCCAGTCATGCAGATTGGTTTTACATGGCATTACTATATCGGTGTGCACTCCATTGGTAAGTATGTAGATAATAATATCAGAGTTTTCTTCGCTATTGTCTGGACCTACAGATAGCATGGGTATCAAAAAAGCTGCAAGCATATAGATACCAATAAATGCTAGAAGCCAAACAAGAAGTCTTGCAGATTTCTTTATAATCCATTTGAGCAATTTCATTTTTGATTTAGTTTTTTACGATAGATTAATTTTATTGTTTTAGAAGTATTACGTCTAAAAGTACAACTTTCAATATTAACTAACCCTAAGGAATTATTAACTGTCTCCCCTACTCAAACTCTTCTATCAATACACCCATTTTTCCAATCTGTGCATCTCGTACGGCCTCCATTAATTGCGTAGAGGTCGCTATTTAAGTGCATACCATTTTGTTATGATATAATTTTGGTGAAATAATCATTCTAGAAATTAAGTTGT
>JBDNFQ010000208.1:0-8032 GCA_041689715.1 Bacteroidia bacterium | reverse complement strand
TTATCACCTTACAAGTGCTCCATAATCCTGTAAAAGCTCAGGAGTTGTTCGAAAAAATAGTGCTTGAATATAACTCTAGTCTCTTTGTGGTGGAAGCACGTAAGAATTACTTCGCTCTAAAAGAGGGTAAAAATATTGAAGATGCTTTTTTCAATGGCATAACAAACTAAGCCATCCCTTTTTTATTTGCTTAAATAATACCTTTAAGCAACCTCTACTCTGCCGAAAAATTCGTTTTTAAAATCCCAATTTAACGGTTTTCTGTAATCCATATAATTGGAGGTTCTGATTGAAATTTCAGCCTAATGATAATTTGCTTAATTGATGGTAAATCTAAAATGTTATTACTTTTGAATTGATTTCTAAATTGAATAAAACAGTGAAAGCCCGCAAGCTTCAATACTTTTTTCTAACCTTATTAGCACTAGTGCCACTCACCGTACCGCTTTGGCTCAAAGTTGGGCTTCTACCTATGCGTATGTGGGATGAGGCAAGAAATGCTGTGAATGCAATAGAAATGTACCAAACCCATGAATGGCTAGTGCGTACATATAATTTTATCCCAGAAACATATGAACTAAAACCGCCTCTCCTTACTTGGTTTCAAGTAGGATCACTTAATCTGTTTGGGGTTAATGAGCTGGGTATAAGAATGCCTTCTGTGATATTCAGCATTATCACGCTATTGTTACTGTCCTCATTGCTTTATAAAATGACTAAAAACTTTTTTCTTGGAGTTTTGGCAGCTGCTATTACCGCTACGTCTGCAGGTTTCTATGCAGAGCATGCGGGTAGGTTTGGAGATCATGAGGCTCTATTGGTTTGTATCTGTACGTGGCTATTTTACAATGTATATATGTACAGCACGACAGAACGCTCCAAGTACATCTACCTTACTGCTATTAGTGTAGCCCTGGGAGTTTTATGTAAAAGCATAACTATAGGCATGGTGTTGCCGGGACTTGTCTTGTTTTTGTTTTATGATAAGAAGATTCTCCAACTTATTAAAAATAAGCACTCTTACCTAGCACTCGGAATGGCAACTCTTCCTATCTTTTTATACTATTACTTAAGAGAACAGGCACAGCCAGGGTATCTGAATTTAGTCTGGCATGGAGAATTACTTCCTAGGTTTATCAATACTTCTAGCCATCTGAAGTTTGATAATGCTAAATTTACTTACTACTTTGAGTTGCTGAAAAGTTCCAAAATGGAGTTTTGGGTCTGGTCATTTATACTTATAGCTATAGCTCCTATTTTCACTAAGCGTTTTAATAGGAAATGGATGTTTTGGACTATTCAATCTCTGGTTTTTTTAATTATTCTCTCATTCGGAACAAAGAATTTTTGGTACGTAGCCCCCGCAATTCCTATGCTTGCAGGTGCGGTGACTATAAGTGTGCATCAACTCATAAAATCTAATGTCTATATGGTCGTTTGTGTTTCCCTTTTTCTTCTTGTCCTAACTACATTAAGCTATCAAAAAGCATATAATTATGCATTTAATCCTGAGGAAAAACACTTTGAGTGGGAAACAAATGGCATATCCTATTACCTTAAAGACGAAGACCACTTGGCCAAACTTACCTCTGGCACCAAAATTTTATTAGATGATAATCTTGGATATCAACCTCATGATTTTTACTTGCGTAAATTAAACTTAGAAAAGGGTCTAACTATAGAAAGGACAGAACTATACCACCTAAAACCCAATGACACACTTCTCATATCTCACCAAAGCACACTTATAAAGTTGAAAAAGCTTTATAGTGTGAGCCTTATAGATAGCTCATATAGCCACACTAAGCTGCTCTCTATTGGGCCGTTAGTCCAGGTAGACTCTATACGCGATCTCAGCTCGGTAAAATAGTCCATCTTCAAAATCTGTATTGAGCGGCACCCTATCGTCTCCAAATCTAAATAGACTAAGCCCAAAATCTATTTTATCGCTATTTTGATATTCTCTAAACGAACGGCCTAGGGATACCCCGGCCATTCCTCTTATTATCAACCCCTTTATAGGTTCGTAGCCTACGTGAGCAGCTATCTCGTTAGAGAGGTGATGCAGGTAAAAGGGTCTCGAGTATATCGGAATTCCTCCTCCTTGTACATTATACGATTTTACGGTAGCTCTCCAGTTGAGTCCTGCTGTTATTTTGGGTGTGATGCTATAGTTTATCTTAGCATAAGAAGGTACTATTACATCCATTTCTAGTTTGCCTTTTTGATAATAGAATCCGAAAAGAGGAACCAAAAAAGGCCCAAACCTATCGCCATTCATATATGCACCAAACTTGTAACTGAGATTTTCACTCTTCTTCATTTTAGCAAGTACTAAACCTCCTATTTGAAAATCTTCTTTACGCAGTTCCTCTTTAAAGTTAGAAGCTACTTTGGGTAGTAATAAATATGTAGCACTCCACTTTTCGGAGTGTTTCACATTCATCCCTACTCTTAGTATATAAGAGGAAACCGGTGTTTTATTCGTGTTAGGATCCCATGCCGTAGATACCCTGTCATACACTATTCCTGTCAAAAAAGTGTTTCCGCTTTTGAGCGGGATAGGTGCCGTTAGATTAATATTAATTTTTTGCAAATCTGTAGTAGCTGTGCTACTATCAAAAGTGTTTTGAGGCGTGGTAGTGTACTCTGTATGCAGTATATCTATATAATTTTGAGCATAGCTGCTGAATGAATACAGCGATAGGATTAGTATCAGATGTTTCGGCATGGTGTACAAGTATAGTGCTTTGTATGTAATTTTACCGCTTTTAGATATGTTTCACATCGTTTTACTAGAACCGCGTATGCCGGGCAACGTTGGCACTATTGGCCGACTGGCTGTGGCTACGGGCTGTACGCTACACCTTATAAAACCCTACGGTTTTAAAGCTATAGATGAAGAAAAAGTAAAGCGAGCCGGCATGGACTATTGGGCAGATCTTAACTATATAGAATATGAAAATATAGAGACTTTTTGGCATTCACACCCTTTTGGCACTAGACATTTTCTGACGACTAAAAAGGCTACGAAACACTACACTGAATTTATTTTTAAGCCTGGAGATTATCTCTACTTTGGTAGAGAAGACGTTGGTCTTCCAGAATCTTTAACTGGCAAACAGCCAGAAGCTTGTATGTCTATACCTATGGTAGCCCAAGCACGATCACTCAATATAGCTAATGCTGCTTCTGTGGTGGTATATGAGGCGTGGAGGCAAAATTCATAGGTAAGTTCTTGTCTGTTTACACGTCAAATTTTTTTTAACAAAAAAAAGTTTGTTGTGTTCTAGTTACTGATTCTTTTATTGAGTAAAGGCTAAATCTTTAATAGCCAAATTACTAAGAAAAAAGGTAAGAGCATTAAGATTTCCATTTTCGATGCAAAACTGTCTTTCACCATTTTTACTTTTATCTATTATCCACATTTTCTTGCTTTCTATTTTTCTTTATGACTAAATTATAGTCAACAAAATAGATAACAATATTGCCCAAACAAATCGTACATATGGACCTGGACACTTTCTACGTGTCGGTAGAGAGACTCATAGACTCAAGACTAGTGGGCAAGCCTGTGCTGCTAGGCGGAGTGGGCGACAGAGGCGTGGTGGCCAGCTGCAGTTACGAGGCTCGCACCTTTGGCGTGCACAGCGGCATGAGTATGAAAATGGCTCGCCAGCTCTGCCCACAAGGCATTGTAATAAAAGGCAATGCGGGCACCTACTCCAAGTACTCTAAAACCGTAACCGAAATAATACGCGAAACAGCTCCCGTAGTAGAGAAAAGTAGCATAGACGAGTTTTATCTAGACCTCTCGGGCATGGACAAGTTCTTTGGGTGCTATAAGCTAGCGAGTGAGCTTCGTACCCGCATTACCAAAGAAACAGGACTGCCCATCTCCTTTGGTATGTCTGTAAATAAAACGGTGAGTAAAGTAGCCACGGGAGAGGCAAAGCCCGATAATCAGATGAAAATAGAATCTGGTACCGAGAAGCCCTTCCTAGCTCCATTGTCTGTAAAAAAAATACCTATGATAGGCAAAAAAACGGCCTTTATGCTCAGCCGTATGGGCGTACAACGCATATACACTCTACAGGAAATGCCTCTGGAGCTTCTGGAAAAAGCATTTGGGAAAAACGGAAAAATGATGTGGGAAAAAGCCAATGGCATAGATGACAGCCCACTCATACCTTACCACGAAAAGAAAAGTATAAGCACTGAGCGTACTTTTATGAAAGACACCATAGACACCCATAAGCTACGCAATATGGTGACCGCCATGGTAGAGCAACTTGCCTTTGAGCTGCGACACGGGCAGCGGGTGTGTTCTAACATTAGCATCAAGCTACGGTACTCCGATTTTCAAACCGTAAGCAAGCAAAAAAGCATTCCCTATACGGCAGCAGATCACACGCTCATAGGCCACGCCAAAGATCTCTTTGACTCACTGTATAGCCGCCGAGTGCGAATACGACTAGTGGGTGTGCGGCTGGGTGACTTGGCGGGCGGTGGTCACCAGATAGACCTGTTTAATGATGACGATAGAATCATAGATCTATACCAAGCTATGGACAAAATGAAAACCCGATACGGTGCTAATGCCGTGAGACGCAGTGTGGCTATGGAAGTGAACGGACTAGGAAGAGGCAATCCTTTTAGTGGTGAACCTAATGTGATTCCTGGTCATAGGAATGCGTGAAATCGTGTTTTTTTGCAATACCAACTGCTACGCTACTGCAGCACATCGATGAAAAACAGGTGTCCCATAACTGCCCCGAAAAACAGAAGAACCGACACCAAAATAATGTTGATTCTTGGGCTAACCTCTTTATATAAAATTGCTGCAGGAAGCAACAGAGCTTCTGAACGATAAATACTTAAATCGCCACCCACAATCCAAGGGAATGCCAGATAGATGGTAAAAAAAGCAAAAGACAACAAATACACCTGCGACTTATAAAGCTGCTTTCTGAAAAAATAAATCGAGCTTAATATATAGAGCATCAGAATGGTCGCAGACTGTAAAATAATAGAATTGCCGCCTTGCGAAAAATCAAAAGAGAAGCCCCTAAACTTATCTCGAATGTTGACTAAAGGATTATGTAGCCCGTGGTTGTATTTATTCTGTATTTTTAGAAACGCTTCCCAATCACCTACCTCGTAATGCAAATACAAAAAGAATAAAGCCAAACCTATAAAACCAAATATGCTTGGGATCACAGCATGTAATCTTTTCTTTAGCACCTCTTTGGAATACAAAAACATAGTAGCTGATACTACTACAGAAACCAAAAAACCAGTGGGATATGCAAGAGATGCCATAACGCATGAAAAATATAATAGTCCCTTCTTATCGCTCATATATGAATAAAACGCAAGCAGTATAAAAAACAGAATTGTGCTGTTGGGGAATGCATTATTAAAGTAAATAAAGCCAAACCAAAAAGCGGGAATAAGCATAAAAACGGCGTTCTTGAAATTAAAATTAAGCGTGTTTGATACTTTGCCGAACAGCACTATTGATATGAAAAATAACACTTTGGACACCCAAGGAGCTAGATCGTGTATGCTAAATGGAAGAATAGAGCTGAGTTTTAAAATGAGGGGATACCCGGGAAACCAGCCGGTATTTTCCACACATTGATTTGTCACCTTCTGGATATCCAAAATGCCCGGCACATGAAAAGTACTCGTAGCCATCCTTTGCAATATTTATGTAGTGGCCAGAATCCCATCTTATCCAAGTGGATGGAGATAGGAAATCTTGGTGCTCATAACACAACAACCCATAAAGGAATAGTTGCGAAAGCATAAACACCAAAAGAGGTAGTCCAATAAGCTTGGTGATTTTACTGGTTTCTGTCTTTATTATTTTCAATTGACGCAAATATAAACAACTTGAATGGGGCTCTTTGATGAGTCTAGTCTCTACATTTTAGCTCGCTCCTCTTCTATCATTTCTGTCAATTTTTCTTTTGTTCTAAAAAAAGCTTGTGATTCCTCATTGGTAGAAAAAGCTAAAGAGCTGATGATTTTATGGACGATTCCCTTATGACTCCGCACAAAATCATTAGATCTCTTTGTGGTTTGTATTGTAATAGTACCATCTCTTAAAACATTTGCAACAAACTCTTCCGGCATCGTGTTAAAAAAGCTCCATTTATATTTAGTAACTTTTACAAAAACATTACCCAAGCAATCTATTTGACCTTCCATCTTGCTTGGATACGCATACTTAGCAAACAAAGGTTCAATGATTTTCAAAATTGATGTTTTCAAAGTAAAGTCTCCTTCACAATAAAAGTGTCCGTTAACATTCATAAAACCAGTAAAACAATTGATTGCATTAAAAACTAAACTAAACGATTCTTTATACTTTTTAAAATCTAAGCTTCCTGAAAGTTTTTCGAACTGAGATTCTCCTAATGCCTTGTAAGGTCCGCTTGTTAGCTCAAGTTTTTTAGATATCAGCGAATAAAGTGTTCTCCTTTCTTTTGCTACTTCTAGTTTTATATCCTTTAGTCTTAAGGAGGCGTTTTTAGCTTTCACTTCCTTTTCAAGCTTTCTTTCGGCTTTACATAATTTCTTATTTGCCTTAATAATTCTTCGATTTAGTTTTTCTAGTTTCACGGTTCCACAAATAAACGCAATTAACCATCATTCTTTTTCCTACATTACTAGTATACAATTAGATAAAAATATTGCCGCTTTTTGTCTCACCCTCGATACAATTTTCATTATGTGAAAATCCCTCGAGCTGACAAAAAGGCCCTCGGATGCCGTTTGTCATTTTGAGGGGTTCCGACATGACGGAATTGTATCGAGAAATGTACTTAAACTGCCACACATATTACTCTTTCAAATACGGGACCATGTCACCGAAGGAATTGCTGTGTGAAATCCGTACGTCCGTGCCTCAGCGGCACGAGCCAAAAGGCATAGTTGCCCTGACAGATATAAATAGCACCTCCGGCTGTCTGTACCATGCTCTGGAATGCCAAAGCCGTGGATGGCCAGTAATTATGGGCGTAGACTTTCGCAAGGGAAACAAACAACAATTCATTGCCCTAGCTCAAAATAACGAAGGATTTCAAAACATCAATTGTTATCTGACAGATTTTTTATTGGATATGTGTAGGTCCACCACAATAAAAAACGCATTCATCATTTATCCATTAAAAAATGTACCCGACAGACCTTTGCGAAGCAATGAATATATCGGGGTAAATCATACGGAATTGTTTGCTTTTCAATCCACAGCAAGAACGGCCCTGCAAGGCAGCCCCAACAACGATACATCTAAATACGTAGCCTTAAACACGGTCACCTTTCGCAATAAGCGAGACTTCAATGCCCACCGACTGCTGCGTGCTATTGACAAAAATGCACTGCTCAGCAAACTGCCCAAAGAAGAACAAGGCGACCCGCACCACTGTTTTTATTCGGCTGAAGAACTACGTACGCTATACGATGGATATGAGTTTCTTTTAGAAAATGCCGAGAAACTATTGAGTAGTTGCAATCTTCATTTTGATTTTAATGACAAGAAAAAACTAGCCAACAAAAAGACATTCACCCAAACCAAAAAAAGAGACTACGAACTGCTGCAACAATTGGTAAAAGAGGGTTTAAAATATCGCTATGCTAACGGCATAAATCAAGAGATCCAAGACCGAGTAGCTAAAGAACTAGGTGTGATACAGGAGTGCAACTTTGTCCCCTATTTTCTCATAAACCACAATATAGTAAGCTATGCTCGTAGGCGGGGTTACTTCTACGTGGGGCGTGGCAGCGGTGCCAATAGTCTGATAGCATACCTGCTCCGCATTACCAATGTAGACCCAATAGAGCTGGACCTATACTTCGAGCGATTCATAAACCCAAGCCGTAAATCACCGCCCGATTTTGATATAGATTTCAGCTGGCGAGATCGTCAAGATGTAACGCGATATATCTTTGAAACCTTTCCTAATACTGCTCTGATGGGAAGCTTCGTGACCTTTCAGGCTCGCTCTGTAATACGCGAGATAGG
>JBDNFQ010000207.1:0-3552 GCA_041689715.1 Bacteroidia bacterium | reverse complement strand
TGCATTAGATCCTTCACCTCCTCTTTGCGAAGTGACTGCAAAGGGTATAAAACTCCACTTTCGCCAGTATACCTAGATAAAACAGCTATAGAAACAGGACCTGAAGTATGGCACAGTACAGCTTTAGAACCCTTTGGCACTAGAGACATTGCCGTAGCATAAGCAGAATCGCTTACACACATTATTATTACATCTGCATCAGTATAAATTTCGCTATCAACAGTGCCATAGTATGCACCGAACTTACTGGCGAGTTCCTTGGCACTTTGCTCATTGCGACTGATAACCTGATTGATAGTATGTCCTGCCTTATCACAGGCATAAGCTAAATTAGTCGCTACATTCCCACTTCCTATAAATGTGATTTTGTATTTCACTCAGCACGTCTTAGTTCTAGTCTATTGAACATAGCAATACCGAAACCTATTACCATTAGCACAGTACCTAACCATAACAGATTGATATATGGAAATATAATTCCTTTCATTACTATGAACTTAGGTTGCGGTTTGGTTTCTGCAATTTCTAATACTGCTGTTGGATCTTCTCCTGCTACTTCGGATGGTCTTATTTCAAAACCAAAGCGAAGTCCAACTTCTTCTAACTCATCTCGTATCGTAAAATAGGTATTACTATTCACACCAAATAATGGTTCAGAAGTATATTCTGATTTACCTGTTTTGACAGTAAGCAATGCTCTAGCCAATGTAGTATTTTTAAGCCCAATAGCTTCACCATTGCCTTGCTCAATGCCAGAAAAGTATACCATACCATTATTGGTTTCTATACTATCTCCTCGCTTCACAGTGTACTCTTGTACATTTTCCCACTTCACACTATCTGTAGATGGTTTAGGCAGAGAAGTAATGTGTGTGTATACATCATACGTTAGATAGTGTCGTGTATCAGGATTTGGCAAAAGCCCCATCTGATCGCTTATTTGTGCGTTCGGCATTAGCGTAAACTCTTCTTCCCCATCTAAGGATTTATAATTTACCTTAAAATACCTATCGGCATTGCTTACACTATCTCCTTGGTAGGTTACCATAAAGTCTCCTAATCTGGTTGGTTCATCCTTGATAAGCAACATATT
The DNA here is from genome assembly GCA_041689715.1 of Bacteroidia bacterium. Lineage (GTDB taxonomy): Bacteria > Bacteroidota > Bacteroidia > NS11-12g > UBA9320 > UBA9320. Next base: position 2,459 of record JBDNFQ010000207.1, on the reverse strand, counting down.
CTCTCTACGTGCTTGCTCATCATAGTTTCCCAACTGACCGCTAAAGTCTGCTGTTATTACTTGCTTCTTGGCACTAGAAACTAGAACTCCTAGTAGCATTAATCCAAACCCAATATGTGCAATAGAAGAACCTGACAGCTTGAATTTTTTAACCTGAAAAATAAGATACGTGAGATTACCTACACACACAAATATACCAGCAAACATAAAGATGAGGTACATCGGATTGGAAATCTTAAAGAGGAAGAAGCCCCCGATAGTAAGAGCTACAGATACTAAAGCTATACCCGCTATTTCGTACCCGAGCTTTTTCTTATCTGGGGTACTACGGTATCTAAAAAACTGACCAACTGCCATAAGCAATGCTATCACAATAGCAATAGGCATTTGGTACATATTATAGTAAGCTATGACATCTTCTGGTGGCACCAGATTAGTTCCAAAAATCTTATTGAATACTGGCTTAGAAGTACCCACAGTTACTTGTACTGCACTTAGCACTAGCATAAGCGAACCTATAAACATCCAAAACTCACGACCAGACACATTGTCTTCACTAGCGTGATTAGTTATTCTTTTATTGAGGTTCAATACAAACCAAACAAGTCCAGCCAAAGTAAGAATCAACAACGGGTAAAAGCTTAATTTAGCATAGAATGGCAATAGAAGCACGAGAATACTTACGGGTATTATCATTAACCATTTGTACTTCTTACCAGGCGTTACTGCTATTATCGGCAGCCAAACAAAAAGGACCACGAACTGCATGAGTTGCCCCGCAAGACCTAAGTCTGTGAAAGCATGAACAGACGTTTCGCCAAGCACTCCACTTCGTGTTAAAAAAGAAGCATACAGCACTAGGATAAACGACGAGATAACCAACGTATACGTAGCAATAGTTGAACTATTGGTTGCTTTTTTGATAAGCATAAGGTGTATCCCGCTTATAAGCAATAGCCAAGGAACCAATGATGCATTCTCTACAGGGTCCCAAGCCCAGTAGCCACCAAAACTCAAGGACTCATACGCCCAGAAACCACCCATGATGATACCTGCACCTAACACCATACCCCCGGCCAAAGCCCAAGGCAATGCTGGTTTTATCCAAGCTCTAAACTCTCCATAAAATAAGGAAGTAACCGCAAATGCAAAAGGTACTATGGTAAGTGCAAACCCTAAAAATAAGGTAGGTGGATGTATCACCATCCAATAATTTTGCAGCAGTGGATTAAGACCTGTACCATCTATAACACTCTTTATATAGTTTGGTGATGAGAATATAGGTGCTTGCAACTTATCTCTGAGTAGCTCAAAAGGGCTACTACCTAGAGTGTAGAGGTCAAAGAAATTGACCCCAAGAATCATTGCAGTGAGTACTACTTGACACATAGCCATAATAGCTACTACGCCTCGCTCCCATCGTTTGGCAGTAAAGATGAGTATTATACCTAACAAGGAGTTCCACACCATCCAAAGTAAGAAACTCCCTTCTTGTCCTTCCCAAAAACAGGAAATCATATAGCGGAGCTGTAATGTATTGCTACTGTGTTCGTATGCATATGCATACTCATAATAGTGTTTTTGTATGATCGTAAAAAGGGTGATAAAAATGCCAAACACTGCACTAGCGTGCAATGCATAGAAAAATCTACCCAAGTTGCGTTCTATGTTTTTACCTTCCTTAGCTCTAAGATAAAAAACACCACTTAGCAGTGCCGAGATAAGTGAAAGTACTACAAAAAATTTTCCGAGGTTCCCTATAAAAAGGTGTTCGCCTACGTAAGTTATGGTTTCCATATCGAGTTACATATTTGCTGTTATTGCTGCCTTATCAGCTTTATTATTTTGCTCGTCTTTGTATTTAGACGGGCACTTAGGTATTACTTTAGTGGCAAGGAAGTGATCATCTTTGGCTATGCCATACATACTTACGCTCTCTGCTCTTTCAAAATCTTGTTGCTTTGGCTCGTGAGACACTACTCTACGCACGGTTCCTGCTTTGTCTTTTAGGTAAAACGCAAAGTAATTTGGATCTTTTATAGGATCATACTCAAAGGGTTTGTCCTTTACCAAAAACCCAGTAATGTGGTATGTATCTCCTGCATTAGCTTCTGCCAACTCAAAAGTGGCACTCTCTTCTGCTCCAGAATAGGTGCTCATAATAGCAGCAATACCTACAGCTAGTATTACTAATAATGCGATAACGCTAGGCTTCATTTCTTTCTTTTTCTAATTGTGTTATTTTTTTGTCCAACCTTACTAGATAGAACGTAAGAAGCAGGAAAATGATTACTAAAATAGCAACAACTACGTAAATTTTTCCGCTTTGGTAAAAGAAATCATCTACCGGAGTTTGTGCCATAGCCGAAAGGCTGGCAAGCATTACTATCCAACTATATTTCCTCATCTTTTCTTTTTATTTCTGTTAATCTATATTTTAATGTGGCTATCCACACACC
>JBDNFQ010000206.1:0-1428 GCA_041689715.1 Bacteroidia bacterium | reverse complement strand
AGGTGATGCTCGCCAGTCTATAGTAGGTATGCAAAAAGCGTCACAATGCTTAGGCTTGAGTAACAGTCAGTTTACACAAGCTCTAGTCAGTTGTAGTCAGTTTTTAAGCGAGAGTAAGAGTTTTGAGACCTTAGATAGGGCCGCTTATTACAAAGAGTACTGGCAGCCAGCCTATGTAGCACTCGTATCTTATTACCAGAGTGGTGCGAAGACCTGGACAGATTTATCCAATCTTCCCAGAGAAATAGATCCACTAGCAGAGCATTTATTTTCTACTACGTTTTTCAATACTCAGGCATTTATAGATTTTAACGTAGGTAATTTGAATGCTAAGACAATAGCACTCGGCGAACGATTATTCTATGATTCTACATTAAGTAATACGGGTAAAATGGCGTGTGCTACTTGCCATAAGCCTGAGAAAGCCTTTACCGATGGACTTCCAAAAAGTAAAAGTTCGGATGGGAAGAACACCTTGGACCGAAATGCTCCTACCTTGCTAAATAGTATCTATACCAAAGGGTTCTTTTATGACCTGAGGTCACCCAAGATCAGTCAGCAGTTTGAGCATGTAGTATTTAGTGATATGGAGTTCAATACTTCGTTGATTGCGATCTTTAGTAAGTTAGAGGATGATGAGTTATATACTGCTCAGTTTGCGGATGCATTTCAGTCGCATAAAATGCATCCAGTAAATAACTATACATTTAAAACGGCTCTAGCCTCATACGTGGCATCTCTGAGCGGCTATGACTCAGAGTGGGATAAGTATATGAGAGGAGAAGGCGAAGTGTCTTCAGATGCAGTGGCTGGGTATAATCTATTCACAGGCAAAGCTGCGTGTGCCACCTGCCATTTTGCTCCTACATTTGCGGGATTATTACCACCGTATTTTGATGATACGGAATCTGAGGTGCTCGGCGTACCCGTAGACAAAGAGTACAGCGAGATAGATCCTGACGAAGGTCGCTACTCTGACCAGAGACCCACGGAGAAGGTGAATTTCTATCAGTACTCTTTTAAGACTACTACTGCTCGGCATGTATCAGGTACAGCACCCTATATGCACAATGGTGTTTTTGATACATTGGAAGAGGTCATAGCTTTTTATAACAATGGAGGAGGAGCAGGGCACGGACTAGATGTACCCTACCAGACGCTGGCTCCAGATAGTCTTGGACTTAGCTCATTGGAAGAGCAACAACTAGTCGCTTTCTTAAAAGTGTTAAATTAACATTAGCGTAACAATTTACTATACAGGTATTTACGAAATGGTAACCCTATAAAGGTATTCTATTAATATGAGCTATATACCATTGAACACAATGATTAGAATCATAATTGTGTTGATGTTTGGAGATTGGACTACTCTTTTTAAAAAATGAAAAGAAGAAGTTTAGAACTTGCGGTATTATCGGATATCCACTT
>JBDNFQ010000205.1:0-14146 GCA_041689715.1 Bacteroidia bacterium | reverse complement strand
TTTGATGCATCTTTATTGCAAAGTATAGCTAACCAACAACTAAAAGATGCTGGATTTGCATTGGCTACTTCAGCTTCGAAAAGTTTAGCCAAATTGATAGAAGCAATGTATGAGGACAAGGATAAATACTTTGGTAATGGCCGTAGTGTCCGTAAAATAGTGGAGGAAGCAATACGTAACCAACATCTTAGAATGAGTGAATTAGCCCCCGAAAATCGTTCTAATAAAATGATCAAAACTATCTACGCATCAGATATAGACACCATAGAGTATCGGGATAAAGCAAAACCGGACATACTTCCTACCTTGGGTTTCAGATCTAGTAATAACTAACTATGGTAACAACAAATTTAGGTTTAGAACACCTAGTATTATTAGTCACTGCTGCTCTTAGTTGCATACTATTAATCATCTATTATGTAGTTTATTTCACTCATTTTTCTAAACTGCTATTTAGCAAAGATGCTATTGTTACTATTCCCGTTTCTGTAATAATAGCGGCCAAAAATGAGTTGAAAAATTTGAAAAAAAATATTCCTTTAATTCTAGCCCAAGACTACTCAAATTTTGAACTGATAATAATAAATGATGGCAGTTTTGATGGTACAAAAGACTTTCTAAAACAATTAGCATTAGATGATAACAGGGTAAAAGTGGTGACTATAGAGTTGAATGAACGTTTTCGGAAAGGCAAAAAGTTCGCACTTACTATGGGGATAAAAGCTGCTTTCCATGAGCACTTATTGTTTACTGACGCAGATTGCCAACCCAATAGTAATCAATGGATTAAATTAATGGCGTCTTCTTTTGAAGAAAAGAGCATTGTACTCGGATACTCCCCTTTACTAGTGAAGAACAATATTCTAGGTTCATTAATAAGTTACGAAACTTTTCATACAGGCTTGCAGTATATAGGCTATGCCAAAAAGGGAACGCCATACATGGGTGTTGGTCGAAACCTAGCATATACTAAGACTACTTTCTTTGCCAACAAAGGATTTGCGAGCCATCAGCACATTATGTCTGGAGATGATGACCTATTTGTGCAGGAAGTCGCAAATAAGAATAACACGGCTATATGCATAGATTTTGATAGCTTTACGTTATCAGAAAGCGAACGAAGTTGGTCTAAATGGAGAAAGCAAAAGAGAAGACATATTTCAACTAGCAGGGAGTATAAAGGAAAATTTAAACTCGTTTTGGGATTCTATTCGCTAGCTCAAATAGTGCTGTACCTTGCTGTCCTTTCTTTTTGTATTATAACACCTCATCTATGGTATTTAGCTTTGGCTATACTTACACTAAAGTGGGTTGTACAATGGTTTATAATTTGGAAGCCTTGCCAACTACTAAACGCTAAAAAAGTAGGCTATGCCCTTCCCTATTACGACATTCTTTACACTCTTTATCTAATGCTATTTGGCATTTTAAATCTTTTTAAACGAGCTGAAACTTGGAAATAATTCACAAATACTTTGCAGATATACCAAAACATCAAACCGATTTATTGGAACAGCTTCTTCCGCTGTACAAAGAATGGAATAGTAAAATAAACGTTATAAGCAGAAAGGATATGGATCAGTTTTATTGCAACCATGTGCTTCACTCTCTGTCTATAGCACGTATAGCCTCGTTTACTGAAAATGATACTGTACTAGACATAGGTACTGGTGGCGGATTCCCTGGCATTCCATTGGCTATTTTGTTTCCTAAAACGCAGTTTACCTTGGTGGATTCTATTTTGAAGAAAACTAAGGTAGTAGTAGGCGTAATAGAAGCTCTTGGATTAGAAAACGTGACTGTAGTCAACGATAGATTCGAAAACATAGAAACCCCTTTCAGCTATATACTTTCTAGAGCCGTAGCTCCTGCTCTAAAACTGGCAACTATGACCAATAAGGCAATGACTGCCGACACCAAACATATATTTATAAAAGGAGGTGATTTAGCTGAAGAAAAAAGAGAGTTGCTAGCAAAGTATAAATCTCTTCGGTGGAATGAAGTAGAACTAAAGGGTCATTTTGAAGAAGAGTTTTTTGAGACTAAGAAGCTAGTGATCCTTAGCAACACTCTATCTAAGTAAGTTTATAGTCCCTGTTTTTTGGAAGACTTTATTCTCAAAGTCTGAGTATCTTATAACATATATATAAGTTCCCATCTGAACATCCTTATCTCTATATATTGGTATCCACTTTTCATCAATATCGTCAGACTCATAAAGTTTCTCTCCCCATCTATTGAAAATTTGAATATTGAACTCGTTTATAGCCACACCTTTCACTCCAAAACCATCGTTTAAATTATCTCCATTGGCAGTAAATGCATTAGGCACATACACCTCAGGTGAATAGTAAAAACAAATCTCATTACTCCAAGAAGTAGTTAATTCACCATCTAGCTCTAAAGCTCTTACTCTAAAACACTTGCGGTACTGATCTGGATTATTGACTACCAATACAGACCTTCCGGGTAAGACACCCGCTTCTTTTAAACTATACGGATTCTTGTTATCATTGCCATATACAGTGTAATCTAGTACTCCATTATCCCAACCTAAATAATTAGAAAAGTTGAGTAAAGAATTAAAATCCTCATCTTGAAATCCCTTAAGTAATATGTTAGTATGCACCTCAGAAATAATCTGTGTACCACATTTATTCAATGCAGATACTCTGTATTCAAATGCTACATCATCGGTATTGAGAGGGGTTTCAGTAAACTCAAATACATTGCCATTTACTATTCCCACAGTTTGCCATCCACCGCCTGTTCCTGCTTGTCTTTTCTGTATTTCAAAGCTATTGGTAACAGCAAGTACTTCTAATTGCCAATTGATAATCATACGATCATCTGGAGTTCCTACACTCACAAACCTGAGGTCAATAGCAAGTCTATCTATTTCTACCCTGAGACTTTGAGCATTGCCTAAGCACCCTTTATCTGAGGTCTCTAGCACACTAATGGTTCCAGATGGTTGCGTAACATCCCAATCTACATTTATAGACGGAGTACCATTTCCAGTGAAATTAATCTCTCCTATTACGTTCCAATCATAAGTAGAAGTAGGGAATCCAACTACACTGTATATGTGACCGTCAGGGTCTTCAGGACAAATAATAGCCGGACCAGAGATAGGTGTTGTTGTAGGTTTTGGATTTACCAAAACTAATGTGTCTATAACCAGACCAGCACATAAAAACTGGCTCGTTTCTGTAACTGATATGTTAAATGTACCCGCTAATTTCCAGAATACTCTAATCTCATTAGTACCTTGCCCTTCTATATTCACTAAGCTCCCGTTAACAGTCCATTCATAGGTAGAATTAGCAAAACCAGCAATAGAATATATAAAGGTATCGCTAAGTTGACACACTTCCATAGTTCCTCTTATTTCAGTGGCTGTAGGTATCGGGTGTATAATAACATCTAGTTGCTGTGTATCACTTAGACATGCTCTTCCGTTTAGAGCATCATAGGCTCGTTGAACTATAGAGACACTTGCATTTCCTGCTGCACCCCAATCTACTCCTATACTATGAGAACTATCTCCACTCGCCTGCAATCCCCCTTGAACAAACCAGTCATAAACACTTCCATTTATATCTGTAACACTATAGGTTATATCTAGTTCAAACTCGCAAACATCTATTGGGCCTGTAATAGGGTTGTTTTGTAAGACATACGATTTATTAACTGCTAGAGAAACTATGGGGCTCACACAGCCGTGTCTATTGGTTTCTGTAACTGATACTTGACCTAAACCTTCATTTCCCCAAGTTATAGAGATATCAGCAGTATTGCCACCACTAGATTGTATTCCTCCTATGACACTCCAAGTATAAATAGAGCCTGTCTCTACACTTGAACTATACGCCACATCTACTGCATTAGGACAGACACTTACTGGTCCTATAATAGTGGGGAGTGGCTCACTTACATGTACCAATAACTCCGCAGTATCGCTTGTACATCCAAAAGAATTAGTAGCAGAAACGCGGACACTAAAATCTGGATTGCCATATGTTAAAAGCTCAATACTATTTCGATTTTGCACTCTAATAGTTGCATTAATTGTCTCCCAATTGAAAGTAAAAGAGGGATTATCCATTACAGAGTATTGCAGCCCTGCTTCGTTTAAACAAACGGTATCTGAACCCGAAATGGCAGGTATTGGCGGACTCTCTATTATGTTTATATTTTGGCTAAGCCAGTCGCCTAGACAACCTGCTTTGCTAACTTCTCGCACTCTTACTAAGCCGGTTACTGCACCTGACCAATCTACGGTAATTTGTGCTCCAGAATCACTTCCTACGATTATACCCTGGCTAATATCCCACTCAAAGGCAGATTCACTTCCTCCATCTGTTACTTCGTAATCATACTCGTTGAACCTACATACAGATGTTGGGCCAATTAGATTTTTAGCACCTACAAACGGAGTGACTACTATTTCAACATCTAGATTATTAAACTTAGGGGGACAACCATCATCTTCTGCCGTAAAGTATACAAAATAGGGATTATTACGAGCCATATCACAACTTGGGGTCCAGCAGAATTCACTGGTCACAGAAGGTTGACCAAAGGTATCAATAAAAGTAGCCTGAGTGATACCTGCAGTGTCTCCATCTCCTAATACTACGCCTCTTCCATACAGCTTAACTAAATCTCCATCGGGGTCTGAGGCATCTACATCAAAGCAGAGCTCCTCTCCTTCTTCTATAACAAACCTTTTGCCTTCAGAAGAACCTATATCTGGTATTTCATTGGGTATACAGTCTAACACTATTATCTGTAAATCCATCCTGATAGTACTTAAAAGCTGCTGGTTTCTATACTCGAGTACCTCTATACCTACCACAAAATTACCTATCTGCCTACTGAGTAATCTGGTATGGCCAGTACTAGGGTCTATCTCTATAAATCCAGTTGCACCAAAGGGTTGCAACTCTGTATAACCTGGGTTATACCTAACAAACGGTCTAATTAGCACAGCAGGGGGATTAGGCACTGGATCTCCAGTACTGGCTCCGTCATAAGGCCGCATAAATCGGTATACTAAACTATCCCCATCTTTGTCTATAGCATCAAAAAGAAATGAATTGGTGTCATTGACACACATATAAGGACTAGGAACTCCGTAGAATGCAGGTGAAGAGTTTTCGAATGCTGTAGCAGGGATATTGCAGTAGTAGGTTTGACCCTGAGTAGGTTGATCTCCTTGCACTAGATTGTCTTGCACATTTCTGCAGCATCTAGCAAACGAAAGGTGATACCCAAAAGAACTAGGTGGCAAGGATATAATACCTTCGTAATATCCATATTCTATACAGACGTTTCTGCGGTAATAGTCACAATTTATAGAACCTGGCGGTTCTACATTAGACTTTTTTACAAGTCCAATATTGACAGCCTTATGTCGTTTATTTCCTGGTTCATCTAAATATATACCAACACTTATAACATCATCTAGCTCCACACTACTATTCAGACAATCACGGTATACATTAAATGAAAGCCTAAAACGATAATTTCCGTTAGATTCCCTATCGAGATATTCATAGTTCATATACCCGCCCACCAAGTGTGTAGCTTCTGCAGCATAAAATGCTGTAGACATCAGAATCAGGAGTGATATTTTGACTAGAGATTTTACCAAAATTTTAAGGTAATACAAAAATATAGTACTTTTTAACTAAAGACGAAAGAAAAGGTGGTTTAATTTTGAGTAAATCCCTAATTTGACAAAGAGTAAACAAATGCCGACAAACTATCGAATTGCACGTCTTGATTTTCAAAATTAAACTGAGGATTAGTTATTCTTACTTTAAAAATGTCTAGACTATCTGCTAGCTTCATATCTCCGGGGCTATCTCCCACCATTATTGCCTTACTGAAATCTATATCCTCGAAGTATTTTTTTGCCTTGAGAAGCATGCCATTTTGCGGCTTTCTCCATAGATGATGTACTTTAGATAAATACGGAGAAAAAAAAGCAGCATCAAAGTAGGGCATATCTTTGTTTTTCAATGCTTTATACATTTTCAAATGCACATTTTCTAAGTCGCTTTCAGTCATTAAACCTCGGTGAATTCCTTGTTGATTTGTAACCAAAATAATCTTGCCAAAAATTTGATTCAATTCCTCTAAAGCATCCATTGCTCCTTTGCATAGGATGAAATCTTCTGGCCTCTTGGCATAGTTGTCTACTATAGGCTCGTTAATGACTCCATCTCTATCTATAAATAGGGTATACTCTTTTAGAGCAGCTCTACTTGGCAAATATTTCTTGAGCTCTTGCATAGTCTTCTGGTATTCCAATATCTATAAACAACCCTTGAGAAATATATCCGACCAGCTTGTTTTGAGTAACTTTATTCTCGAGCACTTCAGATTCAAAAGAGAATTTCTTTTGTTTTGGCATTTCTTCTAGTAGGGCTTTATTAACCCAATAAATGCCCCCGTTGATTATTCCAAAGGGTAAGCCAACTTGTTTCTCTTGAAACTTAACTATCTCTGAACCCTCTAGCAATACTGTTCCGTACCTATCTGGATTCTCCATATATTTAAGAGCCAGAGTCATTAGTTTGCCAGACTCCAAATGAACTTGCCAAAGCTCTTCATAGTTTACATCAAAATAAGTGTCTCCATTCAGTATTAAACAAGTTTCTGACTCTACTAACTGTAAAGCTTTAGCTATACCGCCACCCGTACCAAGAGGCTCGTTTTCTATAGAATACTCCAGTTTTACATTTTCATATGCATCTCCGTAGTAGTCTTCTATCACCTCGTACTTATGCCCAACGGCTAGTATTATTTTATGAATATTACCTAGAGGGAGATTAGCCAATAGGTGATCCATAAACGGCCTATCTCCTACAGTAGCCATAGGCTTGGGCACGTCTTTTACCACAGAAGATAAACGTGTTCCTAGCCCTCCTGCAAGTATAATTACATCAAATTTCATGAATCTATGGTATACGTATATAATCCTTCTCTAGTAAAGTGATAATGCTGTGCTTCTATACCAAAAGGCTCTAAACTTTTAATCAGCTTAGTACGAGAAACTGCAGGACAATAAAAGAAAAAATATCCTCCACCGCCAGCACCACTAATCTTGCCACCTGTAGCTCCATTTTGCATAGCTGTGGCATATATTTTATCTATTTCAGGATTGCTAATACCCTGAGCCATCTTTTTCTTAGACTCCCATCCGTCATGCATTACCTGTCCTATGTCGTCTGTCTTACCCATCAGTATTGCTTCTTTCATTTTCATACTTTGGGTCTTTAGCTTGTGAGTGGCTTCTATAGCTAACTCATTGCTATTTTTGATATTATCGGTCTGTTTTTCTATGATAGATGCAGATTCTCTATTAGTACCCATATAAAAGAGCACTAGATTATGCTCTAACTCAGCTGCATATCTTTGTTTTAGGCGTAATGGATTCACTATTACCTTATCCTCTTTATAAAATTCCATAAAATTGAAACCTCCAAAAGTAGCTGCATATTGATCTTGTCTACCGCCAGCTAACCCTAAGTCTACACGCTCTATCTCGTATGCTAGATGTGCTATATCATACTCGCCTAGCGGAATATTACACCACTCCGCAAAAGCCCCTATAATACTTACTACTAGCGTACTGCTACTACCCAATCCAGATCCAGGAGGGGCATCAACGCGAGTATATATTTCAAATGAAAGTGGTTTTTTTACAAAATCTTTTACAATTCTATTGTACACACCCTTGATTAATCCTAGCTTGCCTGAAGTATCTAAAACTTCAGACGAGTCTACAGTCTCATTAATATCAATATCTTGAGCTTCTAGATATATTTTACCATTATCCCTGGGTATAATAGTTGTATGAGCATATAAGTTAATGGTAGCGTTAAGTATAGAGCCCCCGTACAAATCTGCATACGGACTCACATCTGTGCCACCGCCGGCTAGTCCTAACCGAAGCGGAGCTTTACTTCTAATAATCATTCGAGCAAAAGTAAGTGTACTACATTAATGAAACGCTACTAAGAGTTAACAAGAATGTTCTTATGCTCTTTTTTTAGCCATGTCTAAAGCTACATCCACGATCATATCTTCTTGACCACCTACCATTTTTCTTTTTCCAAGCTCTTGCAAAATGTCTGCAGTTTTCAAATCATACTTTTGAGCTGCACGCTCACTGTGTAGTAAAAAACTAGAGTATACGCCTGCATAGCCAAGGCTTAAGGTTTCTCTATCTACTCTAACGGGTCTCTCTTGCAAAGGTCTTATTACGTCATCGGCCAAGTTCATGAGCATATGCAAGTCAGAATTATGAGGTACATCCATTCTATTGAGTACCGCTATCAATACTTCCAGCGGGCAGTTGCCTGCTCCTGCTCCCATACCTGCGAGTGATGCATCTAGCCTAGTAGCACCATGTTGCATCCCTACTATAGTATTAGCCACTCCTAGACTTAAATTATGATGACAATGAATACCTATTTCAGTTTTAGAATCTAAGGTGTCTGTGAAAGCTTTCATTCTGTCAGCGACTCCATCCATGAGCAAGGCTCCAGCACTATCCGTTATATATACGCAATCTGCCCCGTAGCTTTCCATCAACTTAGCTTGTTCGCCAAGTTTGGTTGGTTCATTCATATGAGCCATCATTAAAAATCCACCAACATCCATGCCTAATTTTTTGGCAGCTTCTATATGCTGTCTACTCACATCTGCCTCGGTGCAATGTGTTGCCACTCTTACAGAACGTACACCGAGGTCATACGCTTTTTTTAAATCCTCTATAGTTCCTATGCCTGGTATGAGTAGTGTAGTAAGTACCGCATGATTTAGCTCAGACGCAACACCCTCTAGCCAATCCCAGTCTGTATGTGCTCCAAATCCATAGTTGAAACTGCCTCCGCTTAGTCCATCACCATGCGATATTTCGATGGCGTCTACCCCCGCTTTGTCTAGTGATATAGCTAACTCTTTTAGCTGCTGTTTCCCGTATTGATGACGGATGGCGTGCATACCGTCTCTTAATGTAACGTCTTGTATATACATATATTAAAATTCCAAAGTTTTAAAAATTCCAAAGTCCATTAGTCTATTTTATTAAGTATTGCTGATAGTATTTTTCTCAGCTCTCCTGCTTCTTTTATCAAGTTATCAAGCTCTTTTGAATCTAAAATATTAACCCGCTTGATGATCATAAGCCAATACACACTTTCCTTAGCTTCTTTTCTAGCTATTCTAAGTCTATATCCAAAATCTTTTGGGCCAAGTTTTTCATTTGCCTCTATATAGTTAGCACCCACAGAACCAGAAGACCTAACTACTTGTTTCCCATCCTCAATGTTACTTATAGTGCGAGGCAATTCTTTTATAAGGAACCTTACATTAACAGCAAAATCAAGCGTTCTATCTTCTAAATCGTATTTAGACATGTCTTTGGATTTTGGTTTTTTAGTTTTTGGTGCTTGATGCAATCAGTTTTTCCCCAACAGCCAAAGCTGCACTCGTCATTATATCTAAGTTGCCTGCATACTCTGGCAAGTAGTGCCCTGCTCCTACAACCTGGAGTAGTACCGTTGTTTTTAGTCCGCTTTTATACCCTACTCCTTCTATAAAGACTGGCTCACTGTCTGGTATATCGTCAAATTGAACCTCTTGGTGCAAGGTATATCCAGGCACATATTTCTGCACCTCAGCTACCATAGCATGTATACTTTTTTGTATCTCCTCTCTATCTGCTTGATCACTCAGCGTAAAGACCGTATCTCGCATTACTAAAGGTGGTTCTGCGGGATTTAGGATGATAATGGCTTTCCCCTTGGTAGCTCCTCCTACTTTCTCTATAGCCTCAGATGTAGTTTCTGTGAATTCATCAATATTAGCTCTGGTTCCTGACCCTGCACTTCTACTGGCTATACTGGCTACTATTTCCCCGTAATGTACCTTGGCTACTCTACTAACAGCTGCTACTATAGGTATAGTGGCTTGACCGCCGCAGGTCACCATATTTACATTTACTCTATTGTCCCAAGATAGGTCCACATCTAAACCTAACTTTTCACTTAGAGAGCTATCGCCATTTACAGCAGGAACAAAATAAGGCCCAATAGCTGCGGGTGTTAGATCCACCATTTTCTTTTTGGGATATGCTTCCATCTTATCAAAATTATAAAGATGAGCCTTAGCACTGGTAGCATCAAAAACCACTTCTATCTCTTTCCATATCGGCATTTCCATAAGTCCATCTATTCCCGTGGCACAAATCTGTACTCCCATTCTTTGAGCTCTAGCCAATCCATCTGATGCTGCGTCTATCCCGACAAAACAGCCCATCTCTAAGACCTCTGAGGTTCTTATGATCTTTATCATAAGGTCGGTACCTATGTTACCACTCCCTATTATTGCTACTTTCTTTTTCATTTTAGTTTTCTATTCTAAACTATAGCTAGCCGCACAGAACCTAGTCCTTCTATTACAGCTTCAAATTTATCTCCTTGTTCTATAGGCACCATAGGACCCAGAGCCCCACTTAGTAGTACTTCTCCAGCCTTTAGCGGATTACCCATTTCTGCCATGGTTCGAGCTAGCCACAATGCGGCATTCAGCGGATTATCCATACACGCGGCACCTGATCCTTCAGACACTACCTCCCCATTTCTTATTAAACTCATTTTACATTTTTCTAAGTCTATTTGATTTAGTGGCACTCTAGATTCACCTAATATAAAATGACTGGCACTGGCATTATCTGCTATAGTGTCTGCGATTTTAATATCCCAATTAGCTATTCTGCTTCCTACTATTTCTATACTTACGGCGGCATAGTCTATTGCGTTTATTAGGTCAGACATGTTTACTTCCCCAGTTAGATCTTCAGATAAAACAAAAGCAATCTCGGCTTCCGCCTTGGGTTGTTGCAACTCACTAAAAGGCAACACTCCTTCTCTCACTTGCATAGTGTCAAAAAGAACTCCATAGTCCGGTTGATCTACTCCCAATTGCTTTTGCACAGCAAATGAGGTAAGGCCTATCTTTTTGCCAACCACCTTTTCGTTTTTAGCAATTCTTTTATCTGTATTTATTTTCTGAATATTGTATGCTGCAGCTATATTATCTGCCCCTATAGTTTCTCTAATAGGTCCTATAGCTTTACCACTTAATCGTGCTTGTAGTAAAGCATCGGCAGCTTGTTGCTCTGTGCTAAAATTACTCATATATGTGGCCAAAGGTACATCATAGAGTAAGGTACATAAATTATTTATGAAAAATGTTTAGTAAGGTTCTAAGAAAGGTTCTGTCGCATTAAATCATTGAGGACGTAAATTTAGCAGAATTCAACTTTCATCAAGCAGCCAATGACTTAAATGTAGCAAACCAACTTTTCTTTGGATTTGTAAGTTGGTCCTTTCTGATGATGTTTATGATTTCTATTCCTGCTAGTGTTCTCTGAGCGGATTCAAATTCTTTGAATCCTGTTGTGATTGCTATCCGTCGTTTGATCGTCCGATGATCTTGCTCCACTATGTTATTTAGATATTTGACTCGCTGAGTCTTTATCTTCTTGAAGGTCAAACTATATCTGTTTACAATTCTGATGGCTTGTGTATTTGATCCACTTTTATCGATGTTGATCAGTCTTGGTTTTCCATTATTCGCAATTGCTTTGTTCAAAAACTTCTGAGCAGAACCCTTCATTCTCCGTTTAGTTAGCAAGAAGTCTACTGTATTTCCTTGTTTGTCTACAGCTCGATATAAATATCGATCCTTGCCACCAACTTTGATATATGTTTCATCCATTCTCCAACTATTACCTACTGTATTCTTCCTTTTGTGCATGTTTGCTTCCACCAATGGTGAGAACTTAAATACCCATCTTTGAATGGTAGAATGATCTACTTTTACACCTCGGATTGTTAGTAGTTCTTCAACATCCCGGTAGCTTAAGGTAAATCTTAGTTTGAAATAAACTGCTTGAAGAATTACAGCTTTTGGATATCGATGATGCTTATACATTTCTTGAAACGAAATTACTTAAATTTGAATTCGCTAAGATTAATGCGACAGAACCACAAATCGACGAAGTTCAAACCAAAAGAGTGAATTCTATTTTCTCTTCAATCCCTTTGATAGCAACAGATTTAGCTCAACAAAAAAGCGGAGAACCAGTTAAAATTAACCAATTCTCCGCTAGAGTGACCTCGTCAGGATTCAAACCTGAGACCTCTTGAGCCGTAATCAAGTGCTCTATTCAGCTGAGCTACGAAGCCATATTTAGATATTTATTTTGGTAGTTATCTTTCTACTTTTAGGCTCAATATATTCACTCAAACAATTCAAGTGCTCTTTTCTCCCGATAGCTATCGGGAGAGCTACGAAGCCATATTTAGATATTTATTTGAGTAGTTATCTTTCTACTTTTAGGCTCAATATATTCACTCAAATAATTCAAGTGCTCTTTTCTCCCGATAGCTACGAAGCCATATTTAGATATTTATTTTGGTAGTTATCTTTCTACTTCCCCCCTTTCAGGGATGCAAATATAAGAACCTCTATTATTCTACAGCACAAAAAAATTATATTCGTGCCACCATTTTGAAACTATTCAAATTCGCATCCATAGACGTAGGCTCCAATGCTGTCAGATTACTGTTCACCAATGTATTCGAAACTAAAGAAGGCCCTATATTTCGTAAGCTATCCCTGGTACGTGTGCCTATACGCTTAGGAGAAGACGCTTTTATCCAAGGAATAATAGGAGAAGAAAAATTGGATCAACTCATCAAGACTATGCGTTCGTTTAAACACCTGATGAACGTGCATCAAGTCTTAGACTATAAAGCATATGCCACAAGTGCTATGCGTGAGGCTAGTAATAGTCCCTTTATCATAGCAGAGATAAAAGGATACGCAGATATAGACCTAGAGATAATAGGCGGTGAGCAAGAAGCAGATACTATATCATTTGAAGACTTGCCAGACTTTATGCCGCATTTTGAAGGTGCGGTATTTATAGATGTAGGTGGAGGAAGTACAGAACTCTCATACATTAAAAACGCAAAAAAAGTAGACTCTATATCGCTAAAAATTGGCACAGTAAGACTGCTTCATGATGCTGTAGATTCTTCTCTCTGGGATCAAATGAAAGAATGGCTTGACAAGTATAAACTTCTAAAATCTGGCACACCAATACTAGGTACTGGTGGCAACATCAATAAAATTCTAAAGGTGCTCCGCAAACAACAAAGTGACTACTTCATCAATACAGTAGATTTGGCAGTCTTCAAAGCAGAACTAGATGCAGTAGACTACGACGAACGGATCACTCGATTTGTTCTAAATCCGGACCGTGCAGATGTTATTATACCTGCTTCTCAGATATTCCTCACAGCGGCTGATTGGCTAGGTGCAGAGCAGATATACATCCCTAAAGTGGGCTTGTCTGATGGTATAGCGAGAGAACTCTACAAAAAATACAAGACTAGATAAACGATTATATTCGTCTACCGCTAAATTTGTAAGTCATGAAAAGAGTCCCAATACAAATAGCAGCTTTCTTGCTGCTTACTATTTTAGTAAAAGCACAAGCTCCCCCAGAAGAAACCAGCACAGAGAAAATACCTTTATCTCTTTCTACCTACAATATCAATGGAGTAAATCCAGGTTTAAAAATAGGTGCGGACTATCCTCTCAAAGAACTTATAAAACAAAAGGTCAAAAGAAACAACAAGACCAAAACTATAAATAAACTGTGGTATCTCAACGGATCAATGGCATTTGGTATAGAGCCTACTAGCAACACTAACTGGCTAACTAGCTTAGAAATAGGAAGACTAAGAACCAGAAACCACAAATGGTTCGCGTCTCCTACTTTTGGCTTAGGAGCTTTGGTACGATTTAATAATGGTGAGACTTGGGAAGTAAAAGATGGAGAAGTTACTAATATAGGTAACACATCTAGAACATATTTCGCTCCAAATATAGGTATGACCTTTGGCAGGAACTATTCTATCAAAGATTTCGAATTTGGCGTTTTTGGAAGGGGAAATGGAGTACTAGCAGTTGGCATGAATAATACTAAAGTACCCTTGTTTTCTTTCGAACTTGGTTTACGATGTGCACCACCCTTCACATTTACTAAATC
>JBDNFQ010000204.1:0-2420 GCA_041689715.1 Bacteroidia bacterium | reverse complement strand
CTAGCTATGCACTGTATAGCAGAAGCTCAAAAGAAAGGCGGAATTTGTGCCTTTATAGATGCGGAGCACGCTTTCGATAAGTTTTATGCAGAGAAGATAGGGATAGATAATAATGAGTTACTCATCTCTCAGCCAGATGATGGTGAGCAAGCACTAGAGATAGCAGATAACTTGATTCGTTCTGGTGCTATCGATGTGATAGTAATAGATTCTGTAGCAGCACTTGTACCTAGAGCTGAGCTAGAAGGAGATATGGGAGATTCTAAAATGGGCTTACACGCTCGATTAATGTCTCAAGCTCTTCGTAAGCTTACGGGTACTATCAGTAAGACAGGATGTATCTGTATATTTATTAATCAGTTACGCGAAAAAATAGGTGTAATGTTTGGTAATCCAGAGACGACTACCGGTGGTAATGCACTTAAGTTTTATGCTTCGGTACGTATAGATATAAGACGAATAGGAAGTATAAAAGACGGATTAGATATTGTAGGAAACAGAGTAAAAGTAAAGGTAGCCAAGAATAAGGTAGCACCTCCTTTTAGAGTGGTAGAGTTTGATATAATGTATGGACAAGGTATCTCTAAAGTAGGAGAGGTAATAGACCTTGGAGTAGAAAATAACATCATCCAAAAGAGTGGAAGTTGGTTTAGCTATGGTGAGACTAGGCTAGGGCAGGGTAGAGACGCGGTAAAAGAAATACTAAGAGACAACCCAGAAATGATGGAAGAAATAGAAGGAAAGATTTTCGATATCGTAAATGGAGTAGAAGTAGTAGAAACTGAGCAAGCAGCTGCAGAGTAGTTTGTAACCTGAGTTCGATTCTTATTTTGGATTCAGAACATCTTTAAATAGTGAGTTGCGAGTGAAAGTGGTGAAGGAATAGCAAGCTACTAGCTTTCCGTTATATCAAAAATGCCGTTGCATACTCGCAACGGCATTTTTGTTTTTATAAGAATGGAATTGATATGTAATACATATCCTTCCTATGCTTAAGACATTACTAATTGGGCTAAAACAGGGTTTTGAGGTCAGGTCTGATGGTGAAATCACCTTTTATCATCATACTTCCCTTGGAAGTGACGATAAGGTGCTGCGATGTACATCATCATAAGACGAGACATTCTGAAAGATACTGTAGAGGTAAGGAGCATAAAAGCTATAACTGCAGCGATGTACCAACCTAGACTGGTATCACCGAAAAATGTAAAGTAAAAAAATCCTATGATAATAAAGGAGGCTACACTGTATGCATAACTGAAGTACATAGCTCCCCAAAAAAAACCAGGTTCTGATTCAAATTTCACCTTACACGAAGGACAGTTTTCATGCATACTTCTAAATTTTGAAATAGTGGTACCTGAATGAGTAAAAACGTTGCCGTCTCTACATTGTGGGCATTTCCCTGCAAGGAAAGCACTGAATACACTCATGCTATTGCACTTGTTTTCTTTTGTAATACCATGCACCACCTACCACTGCTATGGCTAGGTAGGGCGTAGCAAGTAGGTACAGGATGCCATCATTTAATCCTTTTCCTTTTGCATTTTCATCGCCACCTTCTATGCCACTTTCTACAGATGCTTTGCACATAGGACATTGAGCTTCTGCAACTAGCGATGAAGCACATACTAGGCATAGGATGAAGAATAATTTTTTCATGATTTCAAAGATAGATAATATTAAGCGTGAGTTGGTATGAAAAAGAAGTTTTGAATGTGACTAGGGTTACTTTGGATTTCTTCTAATCTTCCATTTTGTAAAACCATTATTTTGTAGCCCAATCGTCTTAGAAGTTCAAAGGTGTTTAGTCTGTTTTGATTATCCCAGAGCTCACAGTATATGATAGGTTTGCAGCGTTTTATCATCTGCTCCCCACCTATAAACACCTCGTGTTCAAAGTTTTCTACATCTATTTTTATAGCATCTATCTGCAGCCCTTGTAGTTCTTTTTGGGTATCGAGTGTGTAGCACACAGCCTTGTGAATAGTTCCATCGTTAAACTCGGTCATTTTTTCATCCACTACGTGGCTTAAACCTTGTTTTTTCACTCCATCTACAATAGGTAGCACAAGTTCTATTTCACAGTCTCTGTTACCCAGAGCATTTTGCAGCAGATGCAAGTTAGTAAGGTTGTACTTCTTCTTCACTTTTTCTATAATACCAATATTGTTGGGCATTGGCTCAAACGCATAGCAAATTTTAGCTTTTTTAGCCAAATGATATGACATCAGGCCTAAGTTAGCTCCTATATCGAGCACAGTGCTATGGCCTTTTATTAAAGTCAAGAAATGAAAAAAATCGTTTTCATTTTTATCAGCTTTTAGCGTGCGGAGCTTGTATAGTGTAAAGTACCACAAGTACCTATCGTAGCCCAGGGCTTTTTGTAATATGCGTTGGACTAGAGCTTTCATGCTATG
>JBDNFQ010000203.1:0-1895 GCA_041689715.1 Bacteroidia bacterium | reverse complement strand
GTGTATCCATCATTATTTTACGTGGACTAAGCTCTTTACCTGTAATATTAGCAGGGCATGCACTAGTGCATCTACCGCATTCTGTACAAGCATAGGCACCCATAATGCTGGTCCAGCTAAGATCCGTAACATCGTTCACCCCAAATTTATCTGGGGGTGGCATATTAGGGTCCGCTTTACTTGGGTCTAGCATTAGGTTTACCTCATTAGTAATTTCTGGCATATTGGCAAATTCACCAGCTGGCTTTAGCCTACTGTACCACGTATTGGGAAATGCTAAGAATATGTGAAGATGCTTGCTGTACGGCACATAATTTAAGAAAAATAATATTCCTAAGATATGAAACCACCAAAACACACGTTCGAAAACAACCAATGTGGAAGTGGAATATCCATTAAAAAATCCAGTAAGATATTGAGAAACAGGAAAACTACCTGCAGCCACATAGTGATCTGCTCCTTGGCTTTGAAGCACTTGGTCTACAGCATTCATTTTGAGGAAAGCTAACATCAGTACTATCTCTATTAATAGAATATAAGTAGCATCTTGAGTCGCCCAACCTTTCATCTCTTTGGAATGAAAACGAGGAATCTTAGCAATAAATCTTCGTCCTAAGAAAACCAAACATGCAATAAAGACAAGTGCAGCCAGAATTTCAAAGAAACCTATTGCCGCATCATACACTGGCCCTAGGAAAGACAGAACTCTATGCGTTCCAAAAACTCCATCTATTAGAATCTCGAGTACTTCTATATTAATAAGTACAAAGCCTACATAAATAAGAATGTGAAAGAAACCTGCAACAGGTCTTACAACCATTTTACTTTGACCAAGAGCTACTTTGGTCATCATCATCCATCGCTCCGATTTATTGTTATTTATTTTTTCGTCTTTCCCGAGGAAAATATTTCGACGAATCTTTTTAATTTTTTGAGTGAAGAAATAGACTGCTACTCCTAGCACTATAATAAAAAGTATTTGTTCTAGATACTGCATTGCTGTAGGTTTCAAAAATAGAACAATTTTGCACTTAGACATGTTTTAAATATCTATAGTACATTTTGTTTCTTAAAGTCACAAATAGGCTTATTTTTGCAGCCGCTTTAGAGATAGAGTGAAGAGGTGCGGTAGCTCAGTTGGTAGAGCAAAGGACTGAAAATCCTTGTGTCGGCGGTTCGATCCCGCCCCACACCACTTTAAAAAGACTCAACTTCGGTTGGGTCTTTTTTGTTTGTTGAAAATGCTATTTTATACCCTCAAAGTACAACGGTAATAGCGGTTCTCACGATAGCTATCGGGACCGCCCCACACCACAAAAGCTTCACAGAAATGTGGAGCTTTTTTTATTTATGGAAATTTTTACAATCTATATCCTTTACTCTGTATCCAGCCAAAAAACATACGCAGGCTATACTAATTATATGGAACGTAGTTTCAAGCAACAAGTGCGACACCGTAGCTCAAAAATGATTCATTTGAAGTGTTAAAGTTCAAATTTTTTCGTGGTCTGGCATTAAGCAGGTTTTAAACTTTTAGAATATCCTGATGGGTTAATAATTCAAAACTAGACTTCTTGGGTATGTATTGCTTCTCTAGCCCATTTAGGTTTTCATTAGATCCTCTTTCCCAACTGTGATATGGCGTAGCAAAATAGCAGGGTACTCTTAGCTGTTGGGTTACGGACATATGATCGGCAAATTCCCGTCCATTATCCGATGTGATAGTACTAAGATAGGGGCTCCATTCTTCCAGTAGTTTACACATGGCTTTGCTCACTACTTGTGCCTCTTTAGATGGCACTTTACACATTTTCAGGACTCCTGATGCTCTATCATTTATCGTTAAGATTGCTCCTCTATGGTCCTTGCCTATAATCAAGTCTACTTCTAGATCT
>JBDNFQ010000202.1:0-42607 GCA_041689715.1 Bacteroidia bacterium | reverse complement strand
TAAATCATGTGTGGTATAAGTACTCCTGCAAAAGTAAGGTAGCAGCGGTGCTATCCAATAATTTCTTATCCCTTCGTTTTTTCTTTTTAACGCCACTAGCTACCAAGGCTTGCATGGCATCCTTGGAGCTATACATCTCATTAATGCGGTGTACTCTTATTGCTGGAAACTTCTTTTTAAATTTATCTATGAACTCTACAATGTACTGCTCTATAGCAGAGAAACTTCCATCGTGTCTGGTAGGTTGCCCTACCACCATATCACTCACTTCTTCTTGGATAAAGTAATTTGTAAGGAAGTCCATCAAATCCTCGGTCTGTACAGTAATAAGCGGAGTAGCTATTATCTGAAGTGGGTCTGTAGTGGCTATGCCAGTACGTTTACCGCCATAATCTAGTGCTAGTATTCTTGCCAATTTATATTGTTATTTCCTTTTAAAGAGTCTTCTTTTCTTCTTCTCTTTTATTTTGCCTCCGTAGATCTGAAACTTCACGGGTAAACGAAAACGCATATTTACCTCTTTATCTCTCTGAATAGCAGGTTTCCACATGCCACTTGTACTCTTTATCACTCTCAAGGCTTCTTGTTCAAGGCTTTTATGGCAAACCCCTTTATTCATAATTTCTGCATCTACTACATTTCCCTTCTTGTTGATTACGAATATGAGCATAACCGTACCTTGATATTCATTTTCTAATGCTTCTGTTGGAAATGTGATATTCTCAGCAAGAAATCGTTGCAGCCCTTCATCTCCTCCAGGAAACTCAGCTTTTTGAGCAACATCAAAAACCTCAAAAACTGATTCTTTTGCTTCTTCTTGAGCTAGGCCTAGTATAGGCAGAGCCATCATTAAGAGTATTATTATCTTTTTCATATGGTTTCAAAGGTAAATAAAACTGTATAGTGTTATTCAACCTTTAAATCATTTCCTTTTCTCAATAAAAAATCGTTGCTTTGAGGCTTTACTAATCCCTAACTCACCACCTTACCCGCACAGTAGGTACTCGCAAATGCATCTGGTTTAGCCTTAAAGGTGTAACCCATTCCAAGGATATAACCCATAGCTTCTTTGAAAGCTACATTACTCTTAAAATTGGGGTCGGTATTGATATCGGCGTTCACTTCTAGCTCTGTCTTGTATTTATCCAATATAGGACATACTTTATAAGCAAACTGTACGCTATCATTCACTTCCTCTATCATGCGTTCTTTGATAGTAAATTTACGTTCGCTGGCATATTTATTTACAAAAACGAAGCCTCCTCTTCCCTCTCTAAGAAAAACTATAGCCGTGGCAAATTCGGTGATATCACCCTTTACTTGTGAGTCAGACCCTATACACACTTTTACTCTATTGCCTCTTTCGGCTATTAGAGCTTCTTCTACTTCCACCATAATATCTCGTAGTAAAAGTTCCCCTTCTAGTTTTCTCCATGCCATAATTTTGTGGTTGTTATTATCTGTATGTTTTCAAAGTTGTTATAAATATTGGATAACAATGTCACTATAATCTCAACATGTTATAAAGAATCAGCACCTTTGCAACAATGATATCAAGAGAAAGCAGTATCAACATGTTCGTAGAACTTGGCAAGCTACTCACTAAGGAAAATGAAGAGCTAGCAGCTTGTATACAAAGAACTTATGTAGAAAATAACTGGTTAATAGAAGATAACTATTGGCAGGCAATAGGTGAGTGGAGAACGAAGCTAACCCAAGATAATTTACTTGCTTTTGTACAAGAGTATACATGGGGCACATCGCCTAAAAAAGTAGGAATTATAATGGCTGGCAACATTCCTATGGTTGGTTTTCATGACCTTTTATGCGTATTACTAAGCGGCCATACTGCCAACATAAAACCCAGTAGTGATGATAAATACGTGCTGCTATACATTGCTAAAACATTATCAAATCTAGGACTGGCAGAGCGGATAAAAGTGGTAGAGCGGCTTGATAACATAGATGCTATAATAGCGACTGGGAGTAATAACTCATTTCGTTACTTCGAGCACTATTTCAAACACATCCCAAATCTACTTCGCAAAAACCGCAAATCACTCGCCATATTAGATGGTACAGAGACAGATGAGCAACTTAAAGACCTAGCTGATGATGTGTTTCAGTATTTTGGCCTAGGTTGCAGAAATGTAAGCTTACTCTTCTTACCAAAGTCATTAGACATTACAAGGGTTTTAGACCATTTTATGCACTATGCGGATCTATCTAACCACAATAAATTCGCAAATAACTATACCTATCATAAAGCTGTGCTACTTATGAATAGCGAGCAGCACTTAGATACCGGTTTTCTATTGCCGAAAGAGCGATTAGCCCTTAACGCACCTTTAGCCTGTATAAATTATACATTCTATGAATCGGAAACAGAAATTGAATCTTTTATTGAAGAAAATGAAAGTGAAATACAATGTGTTGTGGGTAACTATTCAAAGCTAAATACTATTCCTTTTGGCAAATCACAAAAGCCTGATTTACAAGACTATGCAGACAATTTAGATACACTAGGTTTCCTGCAAAATTTATAGCACCTAAATCTTCATTAAGCAAAAACACAGATATTCTTATTTTTGAATACTCATAGTATATGAACACAATAGATCAGCAAACAATAGTATCTACTAACTACTTCTTTAAAAAGCAATTAGACTTTATGCGAGGTAAAGTAAGAGATGTTTATTTTATAGGCGAAAATCATATCGTACTAGTTGCAAGTGATAGAATTTCGGCATTTGACCATGTACTGCCCAATGCCATTCCTTATAAGGGCCAAGTGCTTAACCAAATAGCATCTAAGTTTCTGGATGATACAAAGCATATAGTACCTAACTGGAAAATAAGTGAGGTAGACCCACATGTAACTATAGGGGTAAAATGCAAGCCCTACCCAGTAGAATTTGTAGTTCGAGGCTACCTTTCTGGCCATGCATGGAGAGAGTATAAAGGAGGCAAAAGAGAAGTATGTGGGGAGGCATTGCCAGACGGGCTCAAAGAAAACGATAAATTACCGAAGCCTATACTTACACCCACGACCAAAGCAGAAAGTGGACATGATTTAGATATAAGCTTCGATAATATTATAAATCAAAAACTAATTAAAAAGTCTGACCTTATAGAACTTAAGACTTACGCCTTAAATTTATTTGAATTTGGTTCGCAGTACGCAGCTAGTCAAGGCCTCATATTGGTAGATACTAAGTATGAATTTGGCACCAATAATGGAGTAATCACATTAATAGATGAGATACATACCCCAGATTCATCTCGCTACTTTTATGCAGATACCTATCAAAAAAATAAAGACGCTGGTCTTGAGCAGAAGCAGCTGAGCAAGGAGTTTGTAAGGCAATGGCTCATATCTGAAGGTTTTCAAGGAAAGGAAGACCAACTTATACCCCACATGTCATCTGAATTAGTAGAAAATGTATCTAACAGGTACATAGAATTGTACGAAAGTATAACAGGACAAAAATTTATAAAACGTGATTATTCTTGTGTAGAAGACGATATAGAAGAAAGCGTAAATAACTTTTTTTCAATTAATCAACAAAAAAATAATAAATAAATATGAAAAAATCCATTTTAGTATTCTTAGTTAGTTTAATAAGTGTAGGGTCGTATGCCCAAAGTGTAGTAACATACGCTGGAATAGCAAATGATGATCCAAACACCAAATACGAGTCAACATCTAACAAGGCTCTTACAAGCACCTACTTTGCCTATCCTGCAGGTATTTGTTTTGACCCTAGCGGTAGAATGTACACTGCAGAAAAAAACAAAGTGCGAATAATAATCGCAGATAAATTATATATAAGAGCAGGAAGTCTTCAGGCTACTTCATTTTCAGAAGGATATAAGAATGCTACCGGTACTTCAGCTACTTTTAGAGATCCAGGGGGACTAGCTTGTAACTCAAGCGGAGAAATCTTCTTGGCAGACATAGAAAACCATTGTATTAGAAAAATAGCTCCGTATCAAAATTTAGGAAATGGTCAGGTGGTCTCTACTTTTGCAGGTTCTAATCCAACAACAGGACTACCAGGCTATGGAACCTCTGGTTCCACAGACGGTACTGGTACTGCTGCAAGGTTTAATAAACCTACAGATATAGCAATAGATGCCGCAGGAAATCTATACGTTACCGAGTATGATAATTTTACTATTCGAAAAATAACTTCTAGTGGTGTGGTAACCACTCTAGCTGGTACAGCAGGTTCTGAAGGCACTGCAGACGGCACAGGTTCTGCCGCACGTTTTGGAGGACCCTATGGTGTGGCTATATATAATAGTAACACTATAGTGGTAACAGATCCATGGAATACAAATATTAGATTAGTAAACATATTCTCAGGAGCTACCACTACACTTACAGGCTCTACTACTGGTGCAGACCCTCGACAAATAGATGGCACTTTATCTCAAGCTCGTTTTAAATCTCCTAAAGGAGTTGCTGTGGTACAAGGTATAATTTATGTGGCAGATCAAAATATAATCCGTGCTATCGATGTTAGCGGCAACTCCGTAACAACCTTTGCAGGAGATAAAAGTGTATTTGGTTTAACAGATGGCAATGGTACAGCGGCTACTTTTACAGAAATAAATCATATAGAAGCAGATGATAATGGAAATCTCTATGTCTCAGAAAACAGTGCTGCTGTTGCAAGTCATGTTATAAGAAAAGTTACTATTAGTGCACTTGCACCCTCTGCTAATTTTGAGGCGACTAAAATAAACTTACTTGTAAATGAAGAAACTACGATTACAGACATTTCTGGAGGACAAGAGGCTACTAGCAGAACATGGACCATTTTTCCAAGTACATACTCTATTAAATCTGGGGACCTATCCACCAAGTCTCTTGTTGCTAGCTTTACAGTAACAGGATTTTACAATGTCACATTATCTATTACAAATGATTTTGGCAACAACACCAAAAATGTTGAAAGTTTCTTCGCGGTTTCTACCACTCAAGGAAGCTCGATTAAAGAATATAGTGCATCCAGCTTGGCTAGTCTGTATCCTAATCCTGCAAGTGATATGGTTCAAATAATATTAGACCCAAGTGTCTCACTATCTAATGTTTCTGTATCTTTATATGATATTAATGCTAGACTAGTAAAAGAGATTGATCCTCTTAAACCATTTAGCACTTTAGAACTACCCAATGGTACGTACTATGTAACCATAGTAAATGATGAGATAAGTATAGCTAAGAAGCTAATAGTAACTCACAGATAGTGCCCAAAAATATTTTCAGCTAACCTAAAGGCCTCTTCAAAAGGGGCCTTTTTTAGTTTCAAAGAGTCAAAACCAAAGTATTCTATCATACGCTCTGTTGGCATATTGCCTACTAAATCATCCTTAGCCATAGGACATCCTCCGTATCCCTTTATAGCTCCGTCAAATTTTCTGCAGCCAGCGTCATAGGCGGCGGTTACTTTTGCTTCCCACTCTAACTCTTTTGTATGAAAATGCCCCCCAAACTCTGAATCAGAAGCATGTTCATTCATCTTTTTGAATACTTGATCGATAGTTTCAGGTGTACTCACTCCTACTGTATCGCTAAGGGAAAACTTCTTTATACCAATCTGCTCTAGCTTTCTTACCCAATCAGACACTATATCTGGATTCCAAACATCACCATACGGGTTGCCAAAGCCCATAGATATATATAGCACCATTTCTTTATTAGCCGTAGCACATTTATCGTTAATGTACTTTACGAGTTCTAGAGACTCTGCTATACTCTTACTTGTATTACGTTGCTGGAAGGTCTCTGAGACACTAAACGGAAAGCCTAGATAGTCTACTTGGGGAACTAAAATGGCATCATCTGCTCCCCTACTATTGGCTACAATTACAGAAAGTTTCGTTTGACTCTCGCTCAAATCTATTTTATCTAAGACTTCTTGTGTATCTCGCATCTGAGGAATTGCTTTTGGAGAAACAAAACTGCCACAATCTAATGTGTGAAAACCTACCTTTAATAATTGATTTATATACGCTATTTTCTGCGAAGTAGGGATGAAATCTAGTATACCTTGCATGGCATCTCTAGGGCACTCAATTAGCTTAACTTCACCTTCTTGCAGTATTGTTGGCATTTCGGTTCAAAAATACCATTTTTGCACTCTTTTAAAAATTAGCAATGAACGAAGAATTAAAGTCAGAAAACGCTGAAAACGTAACTGTAGAAAATACGTCCTTATCAGTAGAAAGTGTGAACTTAGAGCCCAAAGAAAGCAAAATGGGTATAGAACTTAGTACAGATTCTGACCAAGAAGTAGCTTATGATGCTGCACTATTAGATGGCAAAAACCTAGAAGAATTATTAGATGAAGCCGCTACAGTGCTGATTCTAACTCCCAAAGGTGCTAGAAAAAAACTCAACGTAGTAAGATCTGTTTTCTTTGAACGTTTCAATGAAGCCAAGAATGCTGCTCTAGAAATATATAAGCAAGATGAGAGTGAAGAAAAAGAACCATTCACCTTCGAAAAGGAATCTCTTGCTCTCAAATTAAAAGAAATAGAGGAAGCCATTAAGCAATCCGTTGCCGAAGAAAAAGAGAGAATCGAAACGGAAAAACGCAAAAATTTTGACAGAAAAAAGGAACTATTAAAAAAATTAGAAGAAATAGTTGCCAACGATGAGACCTTAGAAAGCATAAAACAGGTTAAAGATATTCAGAAAGAATGGAAGAATATTCGTGTACTTCCCAAAGAAGGTATTTCCGAACTTTGGGAGACATATAATTTGCTTCAAAACAAGTTTTATGATAACCACAGCATTAACATAGAACTAAAAGAACTTGATAGACAAAAGAATCTTGAGGCTAAGATAGATCTAACCAAAAAAATGGATGAGCTACACAGTGAAAAATCACTTAAACGTAGTTTTATATTATTAAATAAATATCACGAGGAGTTTAAGAATACTGGACCAGTACCCGCAGAAAGTAGAGAGCCGATATGGGAAGCTTTTAAGAAAGCAAGCGACTCTGTATATGACGCTAAACGTAAGATATATGAGGAATTAGAGTCTGAAAAGGAATCTCACCTGAAGAAAAAAGAGATATTGGCAGAAAAGGCTTCATTGCTAAATGAAGTACTACCAAAATCTAACAAAGAGTGGAATGAAAGAACTAAAGCATTTGATGATCTATTTGAAGAGTGGAAAAAAATAGGCCCCGTACCTAAAAGTAATAAAGATGCCGTTTGGATAGCTTTCAATAGTATCCGAAATGATTACTACAATGCCCGAAAGGTATATTTCAAAGAGCTACAAGGAGAACGTTCTGAAAATCTTAAAACGAAAGAAGCCCTTTGTGATAAAGTAGAGGCTTTGAAAGAGGATACAAACTGGGGAGACACTACTAAAAAAATAATTGAACTACAAAACAATTGGAAAACTATAGGCCCAGTACCAGATAAGAATAATCAAGCAATTTGGAAAAGATTCAGAAGTGCTTGCGATGCCTTCTTTGATGCAAAAAATAATGCCTTCTCAGGTAAACGCGAAGAGGAAGAAGCTAATTTGACCAAGAAACAAGAGCTTATTAAATCACTTACAGAACTAGCCACCAAAGACATAGAGCATAAAGAAGCTCTCAGTTCACTTAAAAAAATAAGCGGTGAATGGCGTGCTATAGGCTATGTACCACATAAATCTATAAAAAATATAAGCGAAGCCTACGAAAAGGCTAATAGTGAGGTATATCAGAAATATAGCGGTCACATAGAGCAAGCTAAACTAGCAAACCTTGATTCACACTATAAAGAACTTAAAAAGTCTCCTGATGGCTTAAAAGTACTAGAAAACGAAGAACGTGGCGTGCAACGTAAGATTGATACGCTAAACGAAGAGATAGCTAGTATAGAGCGTAATATGTCATTCTTCGCTATGTCAAAGACTGCAGAGAAAATGCTAAAGGATTTTGAGGGCAAGATAGAAAATGCCAAAAAGCTGATTAGTAAGCTCAAAAAAGAAATGGTTGCCATACGTAATGCCAAAAAGGAACAAACTGCAGCTCCAAAGGATTCGGAATCTCCAGAAGAAATAGCTACTAGTGAGTAATCCCTATGACTGAAAAGTCTGCCAAACCCTATAGTAAGCTAAAGATAGCTGCTTCGTATATCACTTATCGTTTTAAAAGTCTAACCAAGCACGGCGTGCATTCTCCTAAGGTCTTTGAATTTATGGAGGGAGTGCTAGACCGAGCTTCTAAATCTAAAAACAGAAAGATAGAGCTCGAGCGGAAAAGACTAAAAGCAAGTAAGCAGGTGATAGACTTTACTGACTTTGGTAAATCAGGAAACTTATTTAGAAAGAACGTATCTGACCTAGCCAAAAACTCACTTAAATCTAAAAAATACGCCAGACTTATATCTCAGACTGTAAATTACTACAAGGCTTCTAGGGTACTAGAGCTAGGTACATCTTTGGGTATAACCACTGCTTATATAGCTCAAAATGAACACGTAAAAGTGCACTCTATGGAAGGAGACCCCACCGTAGTAGATATAGCCCAATCTATATGGAACCATCTAGGGTATACTAATATAACTACTACCATAGGTGACTTTAACGCTACATTAGGCTCATTAGGTAACGAAACGTATGATATTATATATATAGACGGTAACCACAAGCTAGAAGCTACATTACGTTATTTTGATCAACTACAGCAACACGCACTTGAAAGTACCCTTTTCATTTTTGATGATATCCACTATTCACTCCAAATGGAAAAAGCATGGCAAAACATAAAGGCAAATAAAAAGGTCAGAATATCAATCGATTTATTCTTTCTTGGTTATGTTTTTATTGACAAAACACTTCCTAAGCAAGATTTTATCCTCAGATACTAAGCCCTTTAGTAAGATAGTGGATGATCTATATACTAAGATATTAGAAATGGCCGTTATACGTTAAAAATAACAAAGAACCACCAATATGATAAGACACATTACTCAAAACGAACTTGTACTACTAGCTTACAATGAACTTCCTCCCGATGTGCACAATGAGCTTCTCCACGTTGTATCAAATGATGAAACATTGGCTAAGCAATATGCTGTCATAAAACAACAAATGGATATACTAGACACGCTAAACTACCAACCAAATCCTACATCTGTACAGATAGTACTGGAAGAATCTTGTTCATCTTCATCTATGGAAATGATCTAAAACTAATATAATAAAGTAAAAAGCCGAGGAATTCAAAAAGAATTTGTCGGCTTTTTTTTGCTTCTAAATATTCTTAGTATACTAAAAACTAAAGCTTGCTGACAAAGAAGGTAATAGCGGGAGTTGATTTTCTCGCTTATAGTTCACTCTATCAAAATAGAAGATGTTTTCACGATTGTATATATTAGTAATCGAAAATATTACTTCAGCTTTATTAAAGACGTTTTCTTTCTTAGTCTTGATTTTAAATTTACGTTTAATACTAGCATCTAGTCTGTGATAGTATGGTAGTCTACCTCTATTTAAGTCATCATAATAAATACCTAAATTCCCGTTTTCTGCTGTAATATTTGTACTCGCTCCTTGGCTAAAGTCAAGTGCTTCATAAAACCCTTGAGTAAGTGTAAACGGAAACCCAGATCCAAAATTCCATCTCAGATTGGCTGTCCAAGCTAGTTCTTTGCCAAAATCATATGAATTTACAATGTTGATATTATGACGTCTATCGAAATGCGTCGGATATTTCAGTCTTTCTTCTTTTTCATAATATCTATTTACAATATTAAAGGAGTAAACCGTCCAAATGTACCACTGCTTATTCTCAAGCTTATATGTAATATCATACCCATAAGCCTCTCCTTCTTCTACTATGTAGTTTTCTACCAAATAGCTAGGTCTATTTACATTCTCTGGTATGTCATCGAAGATCTTATCCCTATTTACATTCGTAAGTTGAGTAAAATCTTTAATGTATCCCTCTACGTTAATTTCTGATATCGAATTTATGTCATATTCGAAGCCTGCTACAACATGTCTAGCTTTCTGTAGTTTGCTTTCTACAGGTTTACCCAGAAATGTTTTAGGAAGGTCATCTGGACCGCTCAAAAAACCGTAAAATAGGTTTACTACATCCCTGTCACTCACAGCACTCATAAGATTCTGAGAATACAATCCTGCAGAGGCCTTAAATCTAAAACGCGTGTTAAAATTATACTTCATCCTAACTCTTGGTTCTAAAGTAGTCTCCGATAAAGATGCATAGCGTTGCAATCTCAAACCACCTTCTATAAGTAGTTTCTTATTGAAATTTTTGAGATAGTTTACGAAAGCATTGATTTCAGAAGTATTCTCGTATTGAGTTATTCTTCTGTTAGAACTATTGTATATCTGAAATTCGGTTCTAAAACCATTCATTTCTAAACCATACTTTAATTTATCTAAACCATTAAAAAATCTAGCAAAATTAAGATTTACGCTGTACCCATTTATTCCAGAAGAACGTGGCTGGTCGTCTATTTCTTTTTGCTCTATAAAATAATTACTATAGGTAATACTACCGTCTACTATAGTCTTACTATTAAGTGGCACAAGAAGAAACTTAGTACCAAGTCCTCTTGATTTCCAAGCATAAGATGAAGATTCTTTAAAATCTACCTTGTCTGTATAGTCGAAACCAAAAAAGTCTACATTACTTCCTGTAGCCGACTGAAAACCGATTTTTGCATATAAATCGCTAAAAGAGTAGGGTAACACACCATCATTTACAAATGGGTAAACCACAGGAGCTGATTTATTAAGGTATGAATTTTTGTACGAAAGAATAAAGCTACTGCTGCTTTTCCCTACTTCATACTTCTTTAACGGCCCTTCTAAGAGTATTTTAGAATTAAAGGGACTACTATTAATTTTACCATGAAACTCAGTCTTATTGCCATCTCTAGTTTTTACATCTACGATAGCAGATATACGACCACCGTACTCGGAGCTAAAACCCGCAGAATAAACGTCAACAGACTGCAGTATATCACTATCGAAAACCGAAAAAAGACCTATACTATGAAATGGATTATAGATAGTCAGACCATCTAACATTACTCTATTCATTACAGGACTGCCGCCTCTTATGTAGAGTTGACCACCTTGGTCTCCGGAGAAAACTACACCTGGCAGCACTTGTAAATACTGCACTAAATCTGGCTCTCCGCCTACAGAAGGTATACGAGTAAGTTGAACGGGATTAATACGTGTTTGAGAAATATTTATCTCTTTGCTTTTTCTAAGTTTCTCTGCAGATACACTTACTCCTTTTAGCTCCTTACTAGTAGCCGATATATAAAAGTTTTGGGCAACTACATCCGATTTTATTATCACTTGTGCAAAACTGGTATCGTATCCCTGCAAGGTAGAGTATGCAGCGTACGTACCTGCGGGCAAGTTACTTACATTATAAAAACCTTTCTCGTCTGTATAAGCTCCCATTCTTACACCTTGAAAAGTGACGAATGCAGATATCACTGGCTCACCTGAAGAAGCCTCGTACACAAAACCTCTTATTACACCGGTCTGACTATATCCCTGAAATATGCTAACTACTAATAAACAAGCAGTTAGAAATCTTTTTTGTATCATCCTTTAATCAGCTCGCAAGCTATTTTTTTAAATCTTATATTGAATATCAAATTGACTAGTAGACCGTTTTACTTTAGGACAATACTACTAGTATTCTGTGTCCCTAGTATTCCTAGACCTCCGTTCACATTAGAGTGGATCACTACTGCATTATTATAACCCCCCTGAAAAGAAATTTCCTTAGCATCTTGAGCACGCTGTAGCGAGCGGAAATAACTAAAGTAATCTTCAGATATACTGGATAGTTCTATCAAGTACTTGTCACCACTATTGCCAGCTACTATGCCAGAAGGAGCTACTATGCTCAGTACTTTTGTACTACCACTAAACAATTCGTCAGAAAACAAAACCCCGGCATCATTCAGAGTGTAAGAGTTATACTCCGCTAACGAAGGATCCCTTTTATCAAAATTGATAGGAATCCATTGCCCTAAAGTTGCATTTCTGTAGTACACATTAATCTTATAAAAATTATTTTTATTGGGTTGGTCTTTGAAACTTACTTGTAATAAATCGCCTCGCAAACCTCCTGTATCTAAACCTCCATTTGGGGTAAGAGTCCCAGTAGCTCCCGAGTTATTTGGTATTGTTACAACTACATTGCAGTTAGGAAGTGATGGATGCTGTATACGCACAGTGACAGACTCATCTGATATTAACTTACTTGCCGAAATATAGTTTTCTGTAACTACATCATAAACCATTTGTTGCTCCGTGTTAGAACGTACAAGTGTTATTGTAGCATCTTTTATCACAGTCGGAAGCGAGTTAGCTATAGATGCCTCGCTGGTTGTTAGCTCCAGAGACAGTGACGTTTCTGATGTGAACACACCGTTTATTACCATTTTTTCTTGGTAGTTAACTAGTTCTGTGGGTCGTATGGTATCTTGATAGCAACTACTAAAAGTTCCTATAACTAAGAATAGTATTGTATTTTTATTCAATTGCGTTTTCATCTTCATTTTAAAATTTAATTATGTAAGCGATCCCAGGTACAAAGGCTAAGTAGTTTCTGTTTACTTGCAACTCAGTATAGCTATTATCTGTAAAGTCTGCATTTACAAATAATGGATTTCTACCACCTAAGGCATTGTATAGATAAAATCTCCACTCCTGCCCTAGCCCGTAGTATTTTTTAAGCCTTACTACACTTATATCTACTCTCTGATAAAGTGGGCTTCTATAGTTATTTAGCTCATTATACTCTAGCTGTAGCTGGCCATTTATATCTCTATACTTACCAATAGGAAGGGTGAAGAGCTGGCCACTACCTACTACATAGTTTAGTCCAAAGTTCCAATCACTCTTATCTCGGGTATAGTTTACATATAGCTTAAGCATATGCGGTCTATCAAAGGTGAATAAGAAATCTTGGTCATCTAACTCTTCAAATTTTCGTGTACTTCTAGAGTAAGCGTAGCTAATCCATCCTGTAAATGGACCGTCACTTTTTTGCAATAGAACCTCTACACCATAGGCTCTTCCTGTACCTTGAGTCACTGCACTTTGCCAATCTTTATCAGCATCACTAGCATCTGTGAGATCTATTACTTGTGTTAGGTTTGCCATCGTTTTCAAATATGCATTTACGCTTACAGAATAATCTATTTTTATTTTTTTTTCATAACCAGCTTCTAACACATTCACTTTTTGAGGAAGTACCAGTTCTGTAGCGGGAACCCAAAGGTTTCCTGGTCCTCCGGTAGCTCCTACAGAGAGTTGATTTACAAATTGGTTATGTCTATTGTATCCAAGCTTAAATACGTCTCTATTTTTTAGTAAAGCGGTAGCGTGTAATCTAGGTTCTAAAACAACCGTATTAAAATCTTGGTAGGTATAGTAGGTACTTCTAAGTCCTAAGTCTAGCGTGATATCATTATTCAGTCTTACCTTGTCTTCTCCATAGAGTGTGATTTCTTGAGTAAAATCATACTTTTGATTACCCGTTATTCTATTTACATTATTAGCTGAATCCACAAAATCATACGCTTGGTACTCATCTTTGCCTACGAGTATGAGCCTAGTCTGGGTTTGCAAACCTGCGTTTAATGTATGTGTGTTACTCAGAGAATGAGTCCAGTTACTATGCAACCCAATATCTCTGACACCTCTAGTTAAGGTACGTTCTACGGTAGGCACAGCAAATGAGTTTAAATCAAAAGTTTCTTGCTTTAAAGCTTGTGTGCTTCTGTACCCAGAATAGTGTATCGAATGTTGAGCTTGTGTTTTGGAGCTGATGTGCTGTGTATACTTTACTGAAGAAACTAAGTTACCCCATTGTTGAGTAAACCCGTAGGTCACAGGGTCTGCATTTGTTAAAGAATCCTCTATTTGAAACGCAAAAAAGTACAAGTCTCTAGTATTCAGAATACTAAAATCTAACTGATCCTTATTTTTAAGCACTTTGCCAAAATTTACCTGTAAATCATAAATATTAGCATTAAAATTATTTTGACGGCTTTCTACTGGTAATAGGAAATCTATCCAAGACCTTCTTGCTGCAATGGTAAAATACCCTTTGCCTTTCTTTATACTTTCTATGTATAATCCTGCATTGAGCGGTGTCATCTCAAACTCACCATTCACACCACTATAATCGCCCGTCTTTTTACTTTCTAAAGAAATAACTGATGAGGATCTACCTCCATATTTTGCCGGAGCTATCCCTCTATGTACCATAGTATTATTGATACTTCTATTATGAAAAATAGAAGATATACCAAAAATATGATTGTAGTTATAGATAGGTGATCCATTATAGAGCATCAAATTTTGATCTACATCTCCACCTCGTACAAATAGATTGCTGTAT
This sequence comes from Bacteroidia bacterium, assembly GCA_041689715.1. Lineage (GTDB taxonomy): Bacteria > Bacteroidota > Bacteroidia > NS11-12g > UBA9320 > UBA9320. The sequence continues at coordinate 28,178 of JBDNFQ010000202.1, read as the reverse complement.
CCTTCTGTTCCAGCTTCTATACCGGGTAACATTTGTAACTGCCTATTGATATCTGACTCGCCTAAGAAATAAGGCATGTTCTGCAGATTTTTATTTTTATTTTTATTAGTAAAATCTAGAAAACCAACGCTGTAACCTAAGTGATACGGATTATTGTTAACTTTTGCGGTAAGAAAAACAAGCGTGTTTTGGTTAAAGGATAAGGCTCTGCTGAATGTGTCATATCCTGCATGTGAGAATATTATTTTACTCTCTTGAGTAAAATAGTGCAATGTAAATTGCCCATTATCATCTGTATAGGCAATATTTTGACTACTAGATTCTTGTATTTTTACATGAGGTATAGGTAATTCATTTTGGTCTACTACTCTCCCATTAGTCGTCCGTTGAGCTATAGCTGACGCTAGAAGGTAGTTTACTAATATTATAGAGCAAATTAATCGCATATGCAAAGATGCTCAACCTTTACAGTATTAACAAGGGAGAATTATCCAAGGGAATATTTTTTAGCAATTTTACCCTTAGCATACATTAGAATGCTTACTTCGTAGCGTGAAAAATTACATATTACTTTCTCTTTTTTTTGTATTGATAGCTTGTGGTCAAAAGCGACCAAAGTCAACTCCTAAACTAATAGTGCTCATTAGCGTAGATCAAATGAGAGGAGACTACTTAACTACTTTCAGCAGCCAGCTGGAATATGGACTAAAAGACTTTTCTACCCATGGATTGTGGCTTAATAATACGCATCATCGACACGCTATCACGACCACAGCTGCGGGTCATGCAACTATAAGTACTGGTTGTCACCCGAGTAATAATGGAATAGTAAATAATACCGTGTATAACAGAGCACTAGGCCACAGCCACTATAGCATAGAAGATAGTGCTGTAAGTTATGTGGGTATAGATAGCTGTTCCCTCAATTTAGTATCTGCTAAGCTTTTAAATAAACCAAGTTTTGGTGACATAGTGAAACAAAATAATCCCAAGTGCAAGAGCTATAGTGTGGCCTTAAAAGACAGAGCGTCTATACTGATGGGTGGTCATTTAGCAGATCGTGCGTTCTGGTTTGATGCAGCTAGCACGCAAATGGTGAGTACAGATTATTATACCTCCTATTTCCCAGAATGGGCCAAGACGTATAACGCAAACACAGTAGTAGCAGCCCATATTAGTCAAGGATGGGTTCTAGACCCTAAGTTTGAGGTTCTTGGTAATACATCTAATGATAGTTTTCCTAGGGAAAAAGGGTTATTCAACCCATGGTTTCCACATGATGTAAATACTATGGACCCGTCGAGAATATATAGCAGCGAGGCAGGCGAATTTCTATGGCATACCCCTTTTGGAGATAAGTATGTTTTAGAGTTTAGCAAAAAACTGATAGAAGAGGCTCAATTAGGGCAAGATGAACACTGCGACATACTTACTGTGGGACTATCTGCAGCAGACATAATAGGGCACCATTTTGGGCCAAATAGTTACGAGATATTGGACTACTACAATAAGCTAGATGAGTATTTAGGTGAGTTTATGGAAACCGTAAAAAAACAAGTAGGCGAAGAAAATGTAGTATTTATATTAACTTCAGACCACGGTGTGGCTGACTTTCCCGAAGTGCTAGCACAGCAGGGAGTAGACGCTAAAAGAATAGAAAGGCCAGAATATGAATCAGATATTGCAGCTATTGATGCTCTCTTACAAAAAGAGTTTAACCTAGATAAATCTACTATTTCTAATGCTAATTATAACGGAGTAGAGCCAGCATTGAATTACATACAAGAAAAAGGTATTGATACTGATGTGTTTTGCAAATCGCTTCAAGAAAAGCTAAAACAACTGCCGTATATAGAAGAAACTTATTCTATGAAAGAATTAAGCGACACAGGTAGTACTAAAAATTATATTCAAGCAATGAGAAATAGCTTTGATGCTAGATATGGTTACTACATAAGCATATTGCCTAAAGAGCACTATCTTATAGATATGCGGGAGAATGGAACCACCCACGGCACACCTTATGCATACGACACGCACGTTCCCCTTATTTTCTTAGGAAATGATATAGAAGCCAAGATTGACAATAAGGCCGTTGGTACTATTGATATAGCTCCTACCATACTTGGCTTGTTACAGATACACGCTTCAGATATGGACGGGCACGACCTATTTTCTAAGTAGTTTATACATATCTGCTTGCGAATGAACCGGCTCATTTGAGTCGGTGTACATCACATTAGTCATCTCAGCATCTATTATCCTTGCATTTAGATTATCAGCCCATTGCAGTGAGAGGTAGTCTACTAGCTCGCTTTTTAATTTTTTATCGTAGATTGGAGTCAATGCTTCTATTCTAATATCAAGATTTCTAGTCATCAAATCTGCAGAACCTAAAAATATCTCACCTATAGTTTCATCACCAAACCAAAAAATTCGGGAATGTTCTAAAAATCGACCAACTATACTACGTATCTCAATATTTTCTGTAGGCACTAAACTACACACACCACGCACTATCAGCCTTATCTTCACCCCAGACTTAGCAGCATCCAATAAGGCATTTATGATTCCTTCATCTACTAGATTATTTACTTTTATAAGAATACGTCCTTCACCACCCTGCTCTGCAAGTTGAACTTGGGTATTAATTTGATCATATATACCTTTTCTTAGGTTTATAGGTGCTACTAGCAGGTGCTTAAACTCATATGGCATGTATGGTTTATCAAAAATATCGAATATGCGAGCTACATCACTTGTTATACGCTCGTCAGCAGTAAAATAAGCTGTATCTCCATATATGTTAGCCGTCTTCTCATGAAAATTCCCAGTACTTATTAGTGCATAGTTTTTAATACTTTTCTTAAACCTACGTTGAATTAAAAGCACTTTACTGTGAACTTTTAACCCCTTTAAACCAAACTCTATATGAATATTATCTTCTTTTAGACTTTTAGACCACTCTAAGTTTGCTTCTTCGTCAAATCGTGCCCTTAGTTCTATAACTACATATACCTGCTTCCCATTTCTTGCAGCGTTCTTTAGTGCTATTATAATCTTTGACTTAGGTGCCACTCTGTATAGGCTGATTTTAATACCAACTACCTTGGGATCTATAGCAGCCTCTCTGATAATATCTATCACATAATCGAACGAATGATATGGAAACTGGAATAAAAAATCTTGTTTATCTACTTGTTTTATTATGGATGTTTCACTTTGAATATCCTTATGCTCGAATACGGGAGCTTTCTCAAAACATAAATCTGACCTATCTAAACTAGGAAAACTCATAAAATCTCTAAAATTATGGTACCTACCGCCAGGTATTACATTTGTGATTTGATTTAACTTTATGTTTTTTGCAATAAACTCAACATACTCCTGCGGCATCTCCTTATCGTGCACCAAACGTACTACCTTTCCTGTTTTTCTATTATTTAGACTTTTGGTTATTTTTTCGTAATAACTTTCGCTAAAATCATCGTCTAAATCTAGCTCTGCGTCACGTGTGAGTTTTATAATATACGACTCTATCTCTGCGGGCTCAAAAATGGAAAGTATGTACTTAATATTATAACGAATGACATCATCCAGATAGATGATATTTTGTTCGTGTGTACTGCTTGGCAATACTAGAAAACGAGAAATGTCGTCTGTAGGCAGCTCTATTACAGCATATTGTCTTTTTTGGCCTCTTGTTATAAAACTAATGAAAAGATAAACAGACCTATCTTTTAAATATGGAAATTTGTCTAGATTATCTAGTATGATTGGAGTAATAAACGACTCTACCTCTTTTAAAAAAAAGTCTCTGATAAAAATTTCTTGTTCATCGTTCAGATCATTTTCATTCTTTATATGAATGTTGTGTTGCTTGAGCTGAAGTAAAATATGCTCATACGTACTGTAGAATTTTTCTTGCAAGGTAATCACCTTACTTTGTATTTCTTCTAATATGAGCCCTGTCTGTTGTGCTAGTTCACTATCAGTAGAAGACAGAGCTTTTTTAAGCCGAAGTATGGTAGCCACACGAACCCTAAAAAATTCATCTAAGTTATTAGAGTAAATCCCCAGAAAACGCATACGTTCTATTAGTGGTACAGACTCGTCCTGAGCCTCTTGTAGTACTCTCTCATTAAAAGAAAGCCAGCTTATATCTCTATTAGTCACCTTTAGTTATAAATAGTTCGAAGGTAATAATTTAGAGTTTGTTAATTATCTAATAGATACGTGAAACTTAGTTTTATTGAGTTGGCACGTGTAGTATGTCTGCCTCTTAATGGATTGCCAAAATTATCTATCTTCTGATTCTGTATTGGGCCAAAACCGTATTTTAGGTTCACTTCCATAGGAGATGACCCTCTATAAAAATGGACTCCAGCAGTCACTGCAGGCATTATCCAGGCTCTATTCAGATCTGGATTCCTATTTTCTGCACCAAAATTTAAAACTCCCACTTTATTAAGCTCATACCCAGCTCCTATATTCACACCAAAATCGTCCTTGGCTGCGTGAGTAGAGCTAGCTCCGTAATACAGTCTAAGCATTACTGGAATTTGAAAATTGCCAAACCCTTCTGCACTCGCCGCATACTCTGAAGCTGCATATGTGCTGCCAAAGCCAGCTGCTATTTGTGCAGATACAGCAAGAGCTAAGTTTTCTTTGATATCTATAAGATTATATCTAGGCTCTATTGCTATTGTAAAATAACTAAGATAACTTGTTTGCACGGCAGCATCATCATAGCGTATCCCTCCACCGACGTTATTATTTTCTATTTTAAAAGTACCAAGAGGGGACGTTATGAAATCAACATAAAATGAATTATTAAGTCCTAGATAGAGCCTTTTTTTGTAATCGAAAAAGTCTGATTTCGCGTTATCTTCAGTAGCTTCATCATCCTCATTGTCATACACTTGGCCAAAACCTAGAAATATAGAAAACAGTAAAGTAAATGCTAGTAAATGTCTCATTATGCTTGATGTATCAAAATTAGTTCCAAAATACATAGTATTACGTCAGAGTAGTACCATTTGTTTCATTATCAGAAAAAAGAATCATAAAAAGAGGTAGAAATAATCCAATAGTATAGATACTTGTTTGTCGCTCTAGCAATGATTCAAATTGCATAGCCACAAATAGTAAAGCAACTAGACCTAAAACAGGAAAACCACTTTGCTTTGTGTATTTAAGCAACTCATAGAAAAAGAATAGCAAGGCTAAAATGCCAATCCATCCATATTTCACACCAAATTCTAAAAACTGATTGTGAGGTCCTTTTCTATTTCCTCTAGAAAGTATACTACCGTTATTCTCATACATTTCTTGCATTCTCTCATCCATTAAACCAGCTCCCACTCCCAAGGGATTTTGTAAAATAAGCTGAACACTTACCTTGTATGCCTCTATACGCATAGCCATAGACTTGTGGTTTATTTCTTCTGGATTACCCCAACTTTGGATGTCTTCTATACTATTTGTAACTTTATTTTGAAAGGATGAACTAAGAAAATAGGCACTCGCTAGCATCAATGGTATGGCAGCCATTCCTATATAAATCACCTTCCTCTTACCTGATCTAACAGCATATGCAACAATACTCACTAATAGAGCTAAATAGAAAGCTAACAACCCTGTTCTGGAACTTAATATGTGAAAACAAAAAAATATCGCAATAAAGGCCAATAGTGTAAACACTTGTATCGTATTCTTCACTTTACCAAGTACCAACAAACCTCCTAGACCAATTAATGCAATCGCATTGATAATACCAAAATGTATGTGATGCATCTCAGAGGTGATAGGAATGCTCTTGCTTTGTAATAGCAATTGATCGTAATGTTCCTTATCAAGAAAATAATTAGTCACAGACATAATATTAATTACTAGCACTATGCCACAAAGTGTTAAGAAAATAAAAATGAGATTCTTAGACTTCACAAGTTGAAAATAGGATCCTGAAAGAAATAGAAAAGCAAACCCTAAAATGAGGAGCAATTTATCTGCGACTATACTAATAGAACTATGAAAAACCATATCTACTAGAGTTAACAATAGGATTAAAAAGACGGGATAGAGTAATCTTTTGTAGCTTTCTGAGAGTAAAGTCGTAGCTAATGCTAAAAACAAGCTACTGCAAAGAGCAGTAGCTATGCTTACAATCGCAGGGGAAAACCAAAGTGCTGCAAAACCAATTACTACGGTCGATACATAAATTTTAGATACTAATATTTGCCATTGAAATTTATCGAGCATAACTAAGCATAATAGGATCTTTCGACTTTACTCCTATCTGTTCGGCAGTGGTAGATGACAACTTTATTATTTGTGAGCTTTTTTCGCCTTTTTCAAAATTCCCAATCACTTTTACAAAAACTGTACTCTTGGTCTGTGGGTTGGTAACCATAACCACGGTGCCAATGAGAGCATTGAAATGTAATGCAAAATTCTTATCACTTGGTATTTTGTCTGCACCGATTAAACAAGTTCCTGTTTCTTCTATTTTTTCAATATTATACTCTACCAATTTCTCTATTTTGATAGTATAGCCATCTGATTCCTTATTTACCTTAGTCTTCACCCCACTCTTAAATCCTACATCTTCATAGTTTTTGTCCATCTCTTTTTTCATATTCTCGTAGTCCGTCTCTACTACATCATCTCCTTTGATTATATCAGTTTTCACCGCTTTACCATCTTGTACTAGCAACTTTTGACCTTCTGATAATTCATTATCCTTTAGACTATTCAAGGTTTTTATCATCTCTACACTAGTGTTATAGAGCAAAGATATAGAATACAGAGTTTGCCCAGATGTTACTTTATGATATTTAGCAAACGTACTTACTTCTGTCGTTTCCTCGGTTTTATCTTGGACTTGAGGATTATCTTTTATATTACCAGCATTAGAAAAATAGTCCTTCACTACTTTTTCTTCCATTACCGCTACCTTGCCTGTTGGAATCCAAATTAGTTGGTCTATTACTATCACCTTATCAGAGCCTGGGTTTTCTTCTATTATAGATTTCAAGCTAATATTATATTGCTTACTTAGGCTATATAGTCCATCACCTTTCTCTACTTTGTGAATGACATATGTTTTTCCGTTTTTTACTTTTATACCTATCGAATCTGTTTTGTGAGCAAGAGCAGTTTGTCCGATTAAAATAAAAGTAAGTACTATTAAGTTCTTCATTTTCTTATGTATTACAAATTTATCTATGATATTTCTCCGTTTAACATTTAGTTATTCACGTTTATTGTTTGTATTCGTAGTATTGTGGTTAAAATGAAACAGATATTCGTTCAATTCTTCCTTTTGATAGCTACACTTACTACTTTAGCTCAAGGTAGCACTCCCAAAGTTGTTATTTTCGAGCTTAAAAGTGATATTAACACAGAATCTAGCAGGTTAGCTCTTAGAGCCGTGCAAAAAGCGGAAGATGAGAAGGCAACACTACTCTTGGTACATATGAATACGTATGGTGGCTTGGTAGAGGAAGCTGAGCTAATTCGATCTGCCCTGATAAATACCAAGATACAAACAGCTGTATATATAGAAAGTAATGCTGCAAGTGCAGGTGCCCTTATTTCGCTAGCCTGTGATGAAATTTATATGCGAAAAGGAAGTAGTATAGGAGCTTCTACCGTAGTCTATGGTGATGGAACCAAGGCGATAGATAAATACCAAAGCTATTTTAGAAAGCTTATGAAAACCACTGCAGAAAGTAAAGGCATGGTGCCACAAATATCTATAGATGGTGACACCACCTACATCTACAAACGTAACCCAGCTATCGCCGAAGGAATGGTAGACGAACGAATAGTGGTAGAAGGATTAGACGATTCATCCAAAGTGATAACACTTACAACTGACGAAGCTATAAAGTGGGGCTATTGTGAAAAAGTGATACCTAGTTTACAAGAATTGATCACTTACAAGAATTTAGACAATGCAGAAATAATAACACTTCAACCCTCTTCATTAGATAAGTTCTACTCATTTCTATATTCTCCAGTAACTAGTTATTTTATAGGTCTTATGGCACTAGCTGCCTTTGTGCTAATGGCACTAGAGATATTTGTAATTCCTGGATTTGGTGTTGCTGGACTAAGCAGTTTAGTATTACTTATTATTAGCTTAATGCTATCTGTGCTACGTTCCACTAATTTTGATGTTGCAGATACTAGTCACACAAAGTTACTCTCCATTATTACAGGATTCTTATTAGGGTTGATAGTTTTAAGTGTGCTACTCGTTGTATTTAGAAAAAAAATTATGAATTTAAAGATATTTGATAATGTAGTGCTAAAAACCACAATAGGTAGTAAAGTAAATGTACAGCAAGAGAGCAATGACCTCGACGATCTAAAAGGGGCTCAAGGAGTGACAGCAAGTGCTCTACGCCCTATGGGTAAAATTATAATAAATGGCACTACTTTTGAAGCTAAAACCTATGGTGAGTTCATAGATAGTGGTGCTAAAATCGTAGTCTTAAGCATCGAAAACCAATATCTAGTGGTCAAATCAATATAAGTTATGTTAAGGTCCATTTTAATATTAACAGCCTTTTTAATGATACACACAAGTGTATCTGCCCAAGTCGAAAAAGAAGTTCAAATCAAAATACACGATACCCTTTATTTCGATGCGTGTCAAGGAGATGTTTTTGAACACATAGATTTATACAAAAAGACTCGTTTTGAACAGGATACAGTAGATTTTGTCAGTATAAATGGACAAGATTTTTACGATGCTTTTTTTAATACAGGAGATTTCGATGTAGCAAGACTACCCTGCTCTTACTCTGGCTCTTATGGAGTAATAAAACACATAATGGCAGTTCAAGGTGATAATGGAATAGAACAAACCGTGATCGTCGCAATGATAGAAAATGGGGTTTCTGCAGCTTACATGTTTGGCGATGTATTTATGACCAAGGAAGTGCTCTATGCACCCAAGCAATGAAAATATTAATACTAAGACTCAGTTCTATAGGCGACATAGTATTAACTACTCCGGTGATACGATGCACTCGAGCAGCATACCCTGATGCTGAGATTCACTTTTTAACCAAGAAGTCCTTTTTGAGCCTAGTAGAGAATAATCCGCATCTGAATGCAATAAAGCCATATGAAAAGGCTCTAGAAAAAGAACTAACACAACAATTGCAGTCGGAAAGTTATGACTTAGTAATAGACCTACATAAGAACGTACGAACTAGAAGATTAATAAAAACACTAAACACTAAGTCGATAAGCTATAACAAAGAGAATATTCGCAAATGGTTATTGGTTAATTTCAAAATAGATCTGTTGCCAGATATACATATTGTAGATAGGTATTTCGCAAGCTTAAGGAAAGTCAATATTATAAACGACGGGAAGGGAATTGACTTCTTTTACGCTCCAAGCTTCCACTTAGATTTGAGTGGTTATGGCCTTGTGAAAAATGAGTATACAGTTATCACAGTTGGGGGCACTTACTACACCAAGCAAATTCCAGAGAGCATCTTACTGTCGTTATTTAAACGTTTAAACGGCAACATTATCCTTATAGGAGCAGGCGAAGCTGATGCAACGAAAGCAGAGCGTTTGACTAAAAATACGACAAACAAACGTGTGTGTAATCTATGTAACAAACTGAGCATAGAACAATCTGCCTACCTTATAGAAAACGCAAAATCAATAATAACCAGTGATACGGGGATGATGCATATAGCTGCCGCATTTGATACTCCTATAGAAGCTGTATGGGGTAATACACATCCTAGTTTTGGAATGTATGCGTACAGACCACAACAATCAAATATCACTAATCACAAAGTACAACTAAAATGCAATCCGTGTAGTAAGCTAGGAAGCGATAAATGCCCAAGAGGTCATTTTAACTGTATGCATATGCAGAATGTTGAACAAATCGTTAAAAACTGACCATTTAGCGTAGCAGCACAATAAATACATTTGCCCCGCATTATAAGAATACATATGAAATATATTTCAATCTGTCTCCTAGTAGCATTTAGCTTTTTAGCTTCAGGACAAAACAAGGTGGCCTATGCCAAACTTGCAAAGGAAAGTGATGGCCTTTATTACTATCAAGGTATTCCATATACCGGCGAGTCCTTACTCCTTTGGCCCAGTAATAACAAGTATCTGCAGCAAGTGACATGGAGCAATGGTCAAATAGATGGTCTATTTAAAAGTTGGTACGAAGATGGAAAGCCAGATCAAGAAATAGGCTATAAGAATGGTGTAAGAGACGGTGTATTTAAAACATTCTACGTCAATGGTGTCCCAGAGGTGTTTACTCAATATACGGATGGAAAGCTAGATGGAGGTTTTATCTCCTACCACGATAACGGACGACCAAAGAAAAAAGCAACATTCGAAAATGGAATTGAGGAAGGACCTTTTACGCTTTATCACTCCAATGGAAAAACAGAGCAAGAAGGAATTTATAAAGAAGGTAAGCCTCACGGTCTTGTAACCTCTTATGACAGAGAAGAAGAAAAGAGAAAAGAAATAAACTATACCAATGGACTAAGAGACGGAAAAAGTACTACCTTCCATATCAGTGGTGTAGTAGCCGAAACTAGTGACTATGTAAATGGATTTGAAGAAGGAGAAAAGCTGGTATTTACACTAGAGGGTAAACTCATGCAAAAAGAAACCTATAATAGTGGTAAGCTAAATGGCGAGTCTATCATGTATACCATGTCTGAGCAACCTCTAGAGATTAAGAACTATAAGAACGGACTATTAAACGGGTCTTATAAGCTATTCAAGCAGAATGGCATAGATACTTATGGAGATTTCAAAGAAGGGCTCAAAACAGGTCCGTGGGTAGAGCATACATTCTCAGAGGGAGGTGCAGATGAAGGAAGTTATATAGCAGGCAAGAAAAATGGCAAATGGACTTTAGGAGCTACTAATCTTTTTGGTAAATGTAAAGGGGAGTTTATAGATGATCTAAAACACGGCACTTGGGACTATTGGAAGCACGATGGTGGCAAGTGGAAAACCGAACAATGGGATAATGGAGTATTGATAAAAGGCAAGTAGATGCATAAGGAAGACATCATAAATAGAGAATACATATTGCTCATAATGAGATCTTTCTATGATAAACTGTTAGCAGATTCATCTATTTCACACCTTTTTACAGAAATAGCTCAAGTAGATTTAGAGGATCATTTCCCTAGGCTAGTTGACTTTTGGGATAGTATGCTTTTTTGGCACGCAGACTTACAAAGCCAATGCAACTCCATTAGGCACTGAGTAAAAGAAAGCCAAACAAGAAGAATCTAAGTTTATAATGCACAACGAAACACTTGATAGCTGCAAAATACAACAAGCTAATTTAGAGCAAGAATACGAACAATGTGTTTTCCGAAATTGCGATTTTTCTGACCTTGATTTACGTGATGTCAGTTTTGAAGAATGCTCATTTACTAATTGTAACCTCACGAATGCTAAGATAAAAAACACCGCTTTTAAAGACGTGACATTCAATGAATGCAAGCTAATGGGTATTCATTTTGCTAATGCAAATACCTTTTTATTAGAGATGCGATTTAATAATTGTCAGTTGGATTATACTTCTTTCTACAAACTAAAGCTACCAAAAATAGATTTCACAAACTGCTCGCTGAGAGACTCAGACTTTGTAGAAGCAGACATAGTAGCTGCTGATTTTAGTGGGTGCGACTTATATGGTACTAGTTTTGAGAAGACTAACTTATCCAAAGCTGATTTTAGGACTGCTAGTAACTATAACCTAGACCCTAGTTTGAATACTATGACTGGAGCTAAGTTTACTGCTTATGGTTTGGCAGGATTAGTCTCCAAACATAAACTGGATATTTCTGTCTAGCGTACACTTTCATTTCCTAGAAAGCTTATTATTATTCTCCTGTAGTATAGGAAATCTTACTTCAGTAATACTTTACCCGAAAAAGTTTGGTTACTGCTTATTACCCGTACAAAGTATAATCCACTCGAAAAACCATCTAAGGTCAAGTTAAGCGTATTTATATTCTTATTAATTCTATCCGAGCTACTAAGGACTACTTGGCCTTGAGTGTTTAAGACTTCGATGACCGCATCTTCCTTGTAATCAGAATTAAAAACTATTTGACACTTTCCTTCTGTAGGGTTGGGTATTACACTAATTGAATGGGTAATATCAGCAGTCAATATACATCCATCTACAAAGAATTTTTCACCGAACATTTCTTCTGCATGCACCACCATCCAACAAGCCCTAACCCCTAAAAAGTACCTAAGGCCTGACATACTTTTTTTCCATTCAGATACAGATATTGGTTTCCCGAATCGTTTGGACTGATTTTCTATCTCATCATTGAGTAAGTATCCCAAGTTATCTACCAAGGTCTGCAGGTCATTAGTATACAACTCGTCATTTAAAAGCTGCCTAAGTCTTTGCTTATATTTCTCACTAAAAGTAGTGTTTTCTAGTAATTTTCGTAAAAACAGAGTGGACCTTGGACTAGAAGGCCAACCAGTGCCATTAATATCCGTAGAATGTACAAGCCCATTAAAAGTAATATTTTCTAATGCTCCATCAGCGTCAAAAAATATCCACCTCCATTTGGCTCCTTCTTTTCTATCTCGCCAGCACTTCATGTTATTAGATGGCCAATCGTAATTAGAAATAAAGGCTTCGAATATTTGATAGTCTATAAAATTATCAATATCCATCCATTCACTTACTCTCTTATAATTCGTGGAGTTTGTGAGATCATTGTCTTCTATAAAATCATATAAAGCACTGAAATTTTTGTTGTTACCTTCATTTACTTGGCCATACCAACTCTCTATAATATCGATGCTATCTTCCTCTACTCCAGTATTTTGCTCAATATACCTTTCGTCTAACCTTTCTTGTAGATAATAGATACCCCAATACTCTCCATTTACAAATAGTAAAATAGGCTCGGCAGCTAGATACTCTACATTCAGATTTTTAGCCATACGGCCGGCTATGTAGTCGGTACATCCATTTTGACTCCAAGAGGAGTAAAAGGGTTTCAGCATTAGTCTTTTGAAACTGATAAATGGTTTTTCTGTTAGTACCTCTGCATCAAAGGTAGATTTGCCATATGTACTTCTAGCATAGAGTTTCATTGCCTTCTGAGGCGGTTTTCGGCTACCACTCCCATGCATCCTTACACCACATTCTTGATTAAAGCTCTGGTTACTCTGAGGAGAAAAGTATTCTACGTTAATTAATCTTTCCCATTCTTGACCCGATTGAAAGTAATTGCCACTAAAGTTGGGATCTGAATTATCGAAATGAATTCCAGGAACAAAAATCCCTGTGTCTTGACTAAAAAGTGAAAGACTATCTGTAGCTATAGATACAATAGGCAACTCTATTATGGGAAGGGTGAGATCCTTTATGAGGTATGTTTGAGTGCTCACTGGGCTTACTCTTTTGCCGTTATAAAACTTTGCTACTCGTAGCACTATGACTTGGGGAAAGTCGCCTACGGGCAAATGATTGACATCGTCTGGAGACATCACTATATCGCTTATGTTCTTGGTGCTCAATAGCGATTTATCTAATGCTATTGAGTTGCTATATTCTATGCCCAGTACAGATGGGATACTTCCATCTATGGTATAAAACAAATCTGTGGTGTCATCACCCGTAAGTTCAAGACTGAAACTCTGACTATAGATACCACCCTTCTGCGAAAATCGAACTGCATTAAAATAAGGAGACTCTGCTCCATTAGTAAAACCAGGAGTTGGCACTTCAAATATTATTCTTTCTGCACTGCCATCTTTTTTCGAACCGAAACTAAAGTCTGTAGAAACACCAATAGATTCAAGCTGGTCTATCTCTGTTCCAGATCCATTATATATTCTTACTTTTTCTCCTGCAGCACTTATCTTAAAATTGGTATGCAACTCTCCACTAAGTTTATCCTTACCAGAGCAAAATACTAACAGATGCTCATCAGGCAAGAGTTGGATTGCCGGTAAATGCCATTTTTTCTGCTCATCCTTATCATCCGTAAGCCAATACTGAGATAAGTCTATAGTCGTATTGCTTGTATTGTATAATTCTAGCCAATCAGTATAGTCCCCATCTTCATCGGCAATTGTAACTGCATTGGAAGCCATCACCTCATTAATAACCAGTGTCTGACTACTGGCGGCTATCGAGAGTATACTGAATAAAAATAGGAATAAATTCTTCATAGATAAGAGTACGAATTTAAGATATTGAGGCTTAGAGAACATGGTAGAATTGTCTTCTTTCTCTAATAATATTAATCCATCTTCCCTTCGCTCCATTTGAAGAGAGCTAGGTCGTACTTAATAGGGTCTACAGAATCTAGTTCTAGTAAGTTAGCACTTAGCTCCTCCACCGCTTTCCAATCTTGCTGCTTACGAGTCAGTAATCCAAAATGAAAAGCTGCTCTCTGTACGTGTACATCTAGCGGTATTTTGAGTTCTGAAGGCCTTATGGAATGCCAAATACCGAAGTCAAGGGAATCTAAGTCACATTGAGCAGAGTCGCCCTCTGGACGACCTTTACCCCTCACCATCCACCGAAGATACATATTCAGCCGCTTGGCCGAGGAGTTTTTGGCAGGATTGGCGATATGTTTTCGGGTTCTTTCAGACACAAAATCATTATCAAAAAATGCGATGTGAAAGTTGGATAGCTTGTCCTTCATCGTATCTCCTACGAAATAATCTTCTAGCGAATTTCCTTCGGTATACCAATGCTTTAGTACTTCTATAAAATAGAGTACATCAGTAGAATTGAACGTGCGATGCACAAATTTCTCAAATTGCTTTAACTCATTATCCGAATGCTCTAGGATAAATCGGTGAGGCTCCTCTCCCATCCAATGCATTAGTTTATTCGCATTATTAATGATAGTCTTACGCTGTCCCCAAGCCAGTATAGCTGCGAAGAACGCTGATATTTCTATGTCTTCCTTCGTCTTAAAACGATGCGGAATAGAAATAGGATCATTGTCTATAAAATTTCGAGGATTAAGGTTATCTAGGATGGTGTCAAGTTCAGATTTAGTGTTGGCGAGGTACATTTTATACAAAGACTCTATTTTTAATTCAAATAAATCATCAGCTAAGAATTACACTACCCCATCGCTCCTTCCAAATCTGCAATCAAATCATCCGCATCTTCTATACCTACGCTTAGTCTGATAAGCGAATCTACTATACCCGTTTTTTCGCGTTCTTCTTTTGGTATACTAGCGTGAGTCATAGTAGCAGGATGACCTATCAGACTCTCTACTCCACCTAGACTTTCTGCTAAGGCAAATAATTTGGTTCCTACCGCCAGTTTCTTGGCATCTTCTAGTATGTTGCCTTTTAGTGAGAAGGATATCATGCCACCGTATCCTCGCATTTGCCTTTTGGCTATAGCATGATTGGGATGGTCTTCGAAGCCTGGCCAGTACACCTTATCTACTTTGGAATGTGTTTTTAGCCAACGAGCTATTTTCTCACCATTTTCACAATGTCGCTGCATACGCACATGTAGCGTTTTGATACCTCTAAGCACTAGAAATGAATCCATAGGTCCTGCCACAGCTCCACTACTG
Organism: Bacteroidia bacterium; assembly: GCA_041689715.1. Lineage (GTDB taxonomy): Bacteria > Bacteroidota > Bacteroidia > NS11-12g > UBA9320 > UBA9320. The sequence goes on along the minus strand of JBDNFQ010000202.1, from coordinate 12,558 downwards.
TTTTGTATGCGGTGCATCTCTTTTGCTATAGCCTCATCATTGCACACCAATGCTCCCATTATCACATCTGAATGTCCGCCAAGGTACTTAGTAGCGGAGTGCATAACTATGTCCGCACCTTGTTCTAGTGGATTTTGTAAGTACGGAGTAGCAAATGTATTGTCTACAACTAGCATAGCTCCTCCTTCTTTGGCTATTTTGGCTGCACCTTCTATATCTATGACATTCATCATAGGATTGGTAGGTGTCTCAACCCATATCAGTTTTGTATTTTCGTTTACTTCATTCTTAATATTCTGCACATCTAGCATATTCACAAAGTGGAATACGATACCATATTTTTCGTAAATAGTGGTAAATAGACGATAAGAACCTCCATATAGATCATCGGTAGATATCACTTCATCTCCCGGATTTAGCATTTTAATCACACAGTCTATAGCTGCTAGCCCACTACCAAAACAAGCTCCGTACTTCCCATTCTCTATAGCAGCAAGGTTGTTTTCCAGTGCATTCCTAGTTGGGTTACCTGATCTACTATATGTATATCCTTTGTGAATTCCTATTCCCTCCTGCACATAAGTACTCGTTTGGTATATAGGTGTCATTATTGCTCCTGTAGCAGGATCTGGCTCTAGTCCGCCATGTATCGCTTTGGTTCCGAATTTCATGTATTTTTATGATAGAGTCCAAATTTAATTTAATTTCTAATTCAATACTTCAAAATGTTCTGAGTTTATGATTGGAGTCATTCCAACTTCACTGGCTTTCTAAAGTACTAAATTGAAACTCAGAATTTAACTTTTAGCCGCGGCGAATAAACTTTTCTACCTATACTATCTGTTATGATAAAACAACTCAAATACGTATTACTCGGTATACTTGTTGGTGCTCTCATCCTCTTTGCGATGTACAGAAATAGTAGTAAGAAAGATGCCAATGTGTTAGTAGAAGGCATAGATGCCGTGAAAAAAACTCATAGTAACTGAGGAATTGTACAACCATAAAGAGGCCGACAAGTACTTTTATGATCTTATTCAATCATTTGTGGTATTTGCATTTGTTTAATGGACTCACACCAGAGTCAAATCCTTCATCTCTAAGAGCTAAAAAAAGAGAAAATATTAAAAAGCATTAACGCAGTATGATATTACTCTATATAAGTGTTGCCCTCATTGCAAGAGCATTACCCTTTTGCCCGACAGACTTCTACATACGTACTTCTTAAAGGAAAATTAAATTTCATGTTAGGTTAGGTTTATTATATTGTACTAACAATTAAAGCAAATACAATTATGAATGTAAAACTAACCTTACTTTTTTGCTTCTTCTTAGGACTTTTGAGTCTGCAAGCTGAAGCACAAACAACAGACTGCTCCATTTACGGAGATTCTACAGTGTGCCAAAATGAGTCGCAATCCTATAACTCAGGTTATGCGGGTGGCTATCAGTACTCTTGGGGTGCCTTTGGCGGCACCATAGCAGGCTCTAACACCTTACCCTCAGTCAATGTGAATTGGGGATTTGCAGGATCCGGACAAGTTACAGTAGTTATCAAAGACTCGGCAAATACGATTCTTTGCACCAAAATAATGAACGTAATGGTGAATGCATTGCCTACACCTGAAATTATTCCGAGTATCGCTCCTATTTGTAATCTAGACACGTCTAAACAAGGTTCAGCTGATGGACGGAAAGACGATTTATGCGTATCAGCATGTGACTCTACTTGGATTAGCTATTCTACAGCAGACAATATAAGTAGCACATACACTTGGGTAGTCACGGGAACTACTAACTATACTATAACAGGCAATACCATAAATGTGTATTGGGAAAATGTGGGCCTAGGCACACTACAAGTTACTGAAACTACTGCCGCAGGATGTGTAGCAGAAGATAAAATATGCATAGATGTAATTCCAAGACCTTCAGCCTCTTTTATCACAATACCTGCTGCTTCTGGTGGCGTTGTTACTATCTGTTTAGGACAATCTGTATTTTTTGATAATACCTCTTCTGCAGATGGGGGATCTGATTTGTTCACTTATGAGTGGTTTTTTGGTGATGGCGATGGAGATTTACTATTTGCTCCCGGAGCAGGCGATGTTTCTCACCAATACAATACTTCAGGCATTCATACTGCAATGCTAATAGTAACCAATGAGTGTGGATGTAAAGATACTGCTAGCGTAACAGTGAATGTAAATTCTACTCCGGGTCCAGATATACAGTGTGTGAGCACTGTCTGTCCAGGTTCTCCCATTACTTATTCTACAAATGCTGTATGCCTCACCTATAATTGGTCTATTACCAATGGCACCATACTAGGTGGCACAGGCACTTCAGAAGTGACAGTGCAATGGTCTGGGGTTTCTCCAGCAGTACTTACACTAGCTACTCCAAGTTGTGCAGGTTTTTGCTCTACTCCTACTTCTTTAGTTGTGCCAGTTATTCCTACTGCACCTACTTACGATGTCGACACGCTAATGTGTCAATACGGATGTCAAACCATTCAAATAGATTGTGCTATTCCTATTGATAGTATAATTTGGCACCTACCTCCTGGAATGTTCTATATCAATCCAGACACTATAAATACGCATAAAATAGAAATCTGCTCAAACGGGACTCTAGGCTCAGGCAGTATTTGGGTAGAGTATTTTCACAATACTAATGGTAGTATTACAGACCTAGAATGTGGTGGGGATTTATTCATCCCTATCAACGTAAAACCACAGTTTTATATTTTTGGAGCTACAGAGTTCTGTGAAAATCAAAGCTTTAATTTTAACTCATATACACCTGCACCTACTAATGTATTTTGGGAAATATTTGACGCTTCTGGTACTTTGATGACCTCTACCACAGCATTATCCGTAAGTCCATTTACGGGAACTTGGTCCTATGGTCCAGGTATATTCACTGTTTCTAAAACGGATGCGGATGACAAGCACTGTAATAAAACAGAAAGTATGATAGTAGTAGTAAATGAAAGCCCATTGCCTCCATCTGTAGTGGGTCAAGATACGGTTTGCCCTAACTCTAGCCAAATGTATACAGGTATAGTTGCAGATGCATTGCATACTGTAAACTGGACTGTAGCTAATGGCACTCCTACCTCAGGTATTGGTTCTACCAACAACGTAACTTGGGCTGCTACTGGTCCTTATATGGTTATAGCAAATGCTCAAGACCTTAAAACGGGATGTATATCTGCAAATGATACGCTTAATGTTGCAAGCTACTTACCTCTTACAGCTTCAGTAATAAATGGTCCAGATACTGTTTGTTCTAATGGTTTTGCTAATTACAGCACGTCTACGTATGGTACCAATTATGAATGGTCTATTAACCCAAGTATAGCAGGTAGTGTAAATGTGGGTCAGTACAGCAATACAATAGAAATTCAAACCAATAACTATACAGGAAATGCTTGGATAGTATTGGAAAGAACACTTTGCAATCTGACTATAAAAGATTCCGTATTAGTATATGTACGTCCAGTCCCAAGTCCAAATATCATTGCTCCTGATACTATCTGTGCCAGTGACTTACTAACCGCAACAACTACTACAAGTGCAGTGAGCTATGCTTGGATTTTTGGTGACGGAAATACAGGAAGTGGAACCTCTGTGTCTAACACATATGATGATCCCGGAGCATACGTGATTACTTTAACTGTAAACTACGGAGGAGCTTGCCCTATCTCAGTTTCTGAAACACATAATGTAGTAGTAATACCCGCACCAGAAATTAATATTACAACAGGAGATCCTACAGAATACTGTAACACTACTCCTACTACACCTATAAGCACTACCTTATACGCAGCAGCTTCGGTAGGTACTGTAGGCATCAAATGGTACTTATCACCTAGTACCTTGGTAGTAACTGGAACTAGCTATACCGCTACAGCAGCAGGTTCTTACTATGCCGTTGCTATCAATGCAGACAGTTGCTCGTCTACTAGTAACACGATAAATATTCGTTACATCAACTGCGGTAGCTGTAAACCTGAAAATCATTCACTTAGTTTTACTATAGATAGACTTGGTTGCAACACCGATAGTTTTACGTATTCTGCTAGTAATGTTTTTGATTTGAATTGGGACTTTGATGATGATTTTAACCCAGGAAGCAATTCTGCCACAGGCAACAATGTACTTCATACCTACACGGAGCCAGGCATCTATAGAACAGAACTTTGTGGTAAAGTACCAGACGCAAATGCCACAAGTAGTGACTCTTGTCGAGTATGTGTGCAAGTATCTGATACTATCAATTATGTTCCAGACTTTTATCCGATCATCAATTGTGTGGACTATTCAACTAGTTATACGGTAACCTTTGATAATACCACCAAGATATTTGCTCTTGCTCCTAGCCCAACTTATACTTGGCATATCAATGGAGGTGCAACCGCATCTACATCGACAGATTTTACGACTAGTTTATCTCCAGGTACATATAATATCACCCTAAAAGTAGTAGGCATATGTGAGTTTACTCAGAGTATTACCATTGTAGCTCCTACCGCAGCTTCATTCACATCGGTAGATTCAGTATGTGTGGGTGTTCCCGTGCAATTTACCAATAATTCCGCTCCTATATTAGGTCTCGATTGGCAATTTGGTGATGGTGCATCTTCACTCTTAGATGATCCTGTCAGAGCTTATAGTGCCGCAGGTGTATATATTACTACACTTACTATTACTAATCAGTATGGTTGTCTGGCCAATTCACAACAAAGTATCACTGTACTGCCAAACACATTGTCTGGTACGCTTGCACTATCCGGCCCAGATGAATTTTGTTTTGGCGATAGCGTAAATATAACAGCTAATATAACTGGTGGTTATGTTCCGTATGATTACCTATGGACTACCATAGAGACCACACAAACCATTAAAACTAAGCAAACAGGAAATTATGGCGTAGACATATATGATGCTAAAGGATGCTTCTTAAAAGTGGCTGACACGACTATTCTGGTAAACCCAATACCTAATGCTACTATACTCGGTGAAAATGAGTACTGTTTCAATAATGGAGAGTTTGTATTTGTAGCTTCCCCAAATATGGGACATACATTCTCTTGGTCTTTTGATGGCGGTTCGTATTCCACTGGAAGTAACTCGTTTTACCCAGCCAACTCTGTAGGTAGTCATTCTGCTATAGTAGAGGTAACTAATACATTTGGATGCACAGCTAGAGACACATTTAACTATGTAGTAAATGGCTTACCTCCTCTTACTATTGCTACTACAGGTACACTGTGTCAAGGTGATAACAATATACTTGTGGCTAGTAGCACCTCTACTATTCTAGACTTCTATTATTGGAGTACGGGATTAGTAAATGATAGCTTAGTTACACCTATTCCAAATATATACCAAGCTACAGTAGTAGACAGTAATGGATGTGAAAATAGTAAAAAAGTTATTATACACCGTCTTCCGGACTTATGTGGAATGATGACTGGATGCTATGACATATGTGATACCGTAACATCTTTAAAATGGTATTCCCCAATAGGATACGCTTCTTACCAGTGGTACTTTAATGGCAACTCAATACTTGGAGCTACAACTTCTGTACTTGACGTGCCTTTACACCAAAGTGGAATATATACTGTGGTTATTACAAATGTCGCTGGTTGCGAAATAGAGTCTGAGGATATAGCAATAGACTTTGTAGACTGCAGCTACGACAATTGTAATATATACGCTTGTGTAATGCTGGAATGTGGCAAAATAGATGCTGCTGGAAACCAACAATATAATATGGCTTTTATCCTTAACAACACGGTGAGCTCTGGTGCTAATTTAAGTGTCACATCTCCTGATGGTACCATTGTTGCTATCACTCCTGCTACACTAGTATTAGGACTCAATACTGTAAATGCAGTGTTTACAGATATATCTCCTCTTACAGGTACAGCTTGCTTCACTTTTACTATATCCGACCAAAAGAATAAGTGCGATACTATAGTTTGTATGACCCTTCCTAATTGTCCAAAAGATGAATGTGAAGTAACTATCAAACCACAACAATCGTTCACCTGTGCTGGATTAGATGGCAGCGGGAATCCAATGTATTATGGCTGTATGGATATCCTTTGGAGTGGGAATAGTGGCTCAGAAGTTACACTATCATCTCCTTCTTCTACCTTCTCTCCTAGTCCAATGCTTATTAATAACGGAATCAACACGGTATGTTTCACCTATACTGACTTGCCAAGCTACAGTCCAGGAGGAATAAACATAGTTGCTTATATTTATAATCCCATAACAAAGGAAACGTGCAAGAAAGATTTCGTTATAAAGACAGATGACTGCGGAGAATTATGTGATCTTAAGGTAGAAAAACTTAGAGCACAATGTAATAAACAACTAGCGGATGGTACTTGGAACTACGTGCTCAACTTTGATATCCTTAACTCAACTGGCGGACCAGCAAATGTGCAGATACTACCAATAGCAGAAGGTACCTTCTCTAGCATTACTCCTAATCCTGTACCTGTGAATTGGAATAGTATGACTGCCATTTTTACTGATAATTCAGTATCTGATGCAGGAAATAAAATTTGCTTCAGAATATTGATAACCAATCCAGCAAACGGAAGTAAATGTTATGCAGATGTTTGTGTAGAGCTCCCAAAATGTGATAAAGTATCTGTACCCAATATGGATATAAATCAATACTTAAGTGTCTATCCAAATCCAGCTTCTGAAGTAATAACAGTAACTACTGACGGTATTTACGGCGATTGCGAGATACGATTACTTACTGTGGACGGCAAATTGCTATATACTGGTAAGCTTAGTTCTTTCAAAAAAGAGAAAGTTATAGATGTTTCTGCATTCAAAGCAGGGCTTTATATAATAGAAATAGAAAACGAAGAATCAGTAAAACAACGCATTAAGTTGATAATCGACTAAATACACTTGATGCAAAAGCAAAAATCCCGCCTCAGAAATGAGAGCGGGATTTTTTTATGTAATACAATAAGTACCTTGATCTATCTCATGCTATCCCATTTAAAGAATAAGCAATCAACAAAAGAGAATCTAATATACGTGAATATGCTTTATTCTTTGTACCAGAGTAGATGCTTACTCACATTTATTCTTTATGCCTATTGAAGATTTATTATTGAATTTAAAACACTTAAATACTTAAAATATAGTGTAAAAAAATATTCTAAAAAAAGTGCTATCGAATAGAAAGAGTATGTATTAAAAAAAAAGAGGTGACTAACCTTTTTACGATTAGTCACCTAGTGCTCACGACTGGATTCGAACCAGCACGTCCTAAAGCGAACACCAGCCCCTCAAGCTGGCGTGTCTACCAATTTCACCACGTGAGCGTATAAAATACGGAACTTATTACGATGCAAATATAACTTGGACTATAAACTAGAAAACAAGATTCTATAAAATAAATATTTTAGTGTCCAACCTAAGAATATCTATCGATTTCTCGTTTAATATCCTTGTCTTTTAGACTTTCTCTCTTGTCATGGTATTTTTTTCCTTTACCTATTGCTATTTCTAGCTTAGCAAATCCCTTTGGCGAAATAAATAGCACCAAAGGCACTAAAGTATTACCCTGATCTTTAAGCTTATTATTGATTTTCTTAAGCTCCGCTTTTTGTAATAAAAGCAGCTTTTCTCTATCTGGATTTTGTACGACATATCCAGCATTCTTAAACTCAGAGATACGCATACCTTTTATTTTGAGAATACCCTTAGGATCTATATAACAGTAGGCTTCAGATATACTCACCTTCTTTTCTCGCACAGATTTTATCTCCGGGCCAGTCAACACAAGTCCCGCCTCAAATTTATCCTCTAATGTGTATTCAAAAGAGGCTCTTCGATTGACCGTAATACTATTATCTCGTGTCTTTTTCTTAGCCACTGTTTGCTACCCTTTTTAAGCTTTCTAACTCTTCCTCGTTTAGAATCTTTTGCCCAGTTTCTATCGTAGCTATTAGCCTCATACCCACTTTAGCTGTGATAGTGCAAATGATCTCATTATAAATTACACTCTTAAGTGTAGCTATAAATCGTACTTCTGAACCAATAGGGGCAGGACTTTTATGTTTTATATCTACAAAAGTACCAATTCCTTCTTCATCCACTTCCTTCATATCTAACACAAACAGTCTACTAGTCAACTCGGCATCTCTAGCCAAGGCATATGTACTGTAATAAGGGTGTATTTGTACACCATTAAAAATGGCTACATCCTTTTTACCTACAGTCTTATAGAACTCTTTGGTATCTCCGTGTCTGAAAAGTTGTTTCATTATTTTAACGTACTAGTTACTTGTAATTAAGAGTTACAAAGGTCCATAAAATTATTCATTATAGTTGGACACTGTTTAAAGAATAATCACAATTAGTATTCGGTGTCTTCTCTTAAGTAAACAGCAAATGGTACTATACAATTCTGATAAAATGGCAATAAAATCTTGGGACAATTAATCAATATGCTCAACGACAATAATAAAAAAAACTAACGAACAGTAATTCTTATCTCTATTTCAGTTCAATGATACTTATACCTTCACCTCCTAATTCCACCCGTTCATACCGGATAGATTTTATAGCACTATTAGGTTTTAAATGTCTTCTGATTTCATTTTTCAGAATCCCGTCTCCTTTGCCATGTAACACTCGTAACGAGTTAATGCCGAGAATAATAGCACTATCTATCCAAGAATCTATCTCCTGTAATGCATCATAGGTTCTCATTCCTCGGATATCTTTCTCTGCTTTAAAACTAAACTGCTTATCCATATAAGACTGAGCACTAATATATTTTTTTACAGCTGCTTCTGTTTTCCTACCAACATGCTCTATTTTATTAATATTAGTTTTAGTGGTAATAGAGCCGACTTGTAGTGTAGCTTTATTCTTCTTTATTTCTACTATTTCACCTATAGAACTGGTGTCTGCTATCAGCACCTTATCTCCCACCTTAAAAGTAGCTTTTTCCTTCTCTAGTATAACTTCTGTGGTTTCTAGATTCTTTTCTAAGGCTTTACGAGCTATTTGCGTTTTATATTTATCTGCATTAGACTCCTTTATAAGACGGATAGTTTTTTCTATTTCTCTATTTGCATTTTCTATAATGCCTTGAGCCTGGTATTTTGCTTGGTCTAGTATATCTTTCTTTTTACTCTCTATTTCTTGTTTCAAAACCTTGTACTCTTGCTCTATTAATTGAGCCTCGCTTAGTCTTTTATTCAATTCTATTTGTTCAGACCTTACCTTTTCTTGCTCGGATTGCACTTCTGCTAATAAGGCATCAAGATCATATTGCTTTGTATTGGTTAAAGCTTTAGCCCTTTTTATTAATTTTTTATTTAACCCTATGTTGGCCGCTACCTCATATGCAAATGAGCTTCCTGGTTGCCCTATTTTTAATTTATACATAGGCTCTAGTTTATCTATATCAAATAGCATAGCTGCATTTACTACACCCTCTAGCTTATCTGCTTTTGCTTTTATATTACTAAAGTGAGTTGTTATGATTCCTTGAGCTTCTTTCTGATGTATGACTTCTAGAATAGCCTCTGCCATAGGTCCCCCAAACATAGGGTCCGTTCCTGTACCTATTTCATCCATTAAAACCATAGTTTCGCTATCACAAAAATTGATAATATGCTTTGCAGCCTTTAGATGCGAACTATATGTACTTAGGTCAGATTCTATGCTCTGGTCATCTCCTATATCTATAAATATTTTTTTATACACTCTGAAATTACTTGTAGAATCACAAGGGACTAAAAAACCGGACTGCAGCATATACTGTAGTAATCCAATGGTTTTTAGTGAAACTGATTTTCCACCAGCATTTGGTCCAGAAATCACAATAAGCTTTTGCTCATCATTGAAACTATAATCTATGGGTACTATGTTTTTTGTTTCCTGTAAAAGCCTTTGCTCTAATAGTGGGTGCTTTGCCTTGGTCACCTCAACTTGCTTATCTATTTTGGGATGTATACACCTCCATTCGCTTGCTAGTCTAGCCTTTGCACGTATAAAATCATATACAGATAGTTTCACAATTCCTTGTCTTATATCATCCAGACTTAAAACTATCATAGCTGTGAGCTTTCTAAGGATACTTACTATCTCTTGCCTTTTCTTAATGTGGAGCTCTGATAATACATTATTAAGTGAGACTAATTCTAGCGGCTCTATGTAGGATATTTTTCCTGTGTTAGACTGATCTATAAGAACTCCTTTTATCTTTCTTTTATACTCAGACAATACAGGTAGTACCATACGCCCATTTTTTATACCAATCTCTGTATCACCTAACAGACCACTAGCCTTTGCCTTATTAAAAAGGCTAATAGAACTAGAGAGAATATTTTTTTCTGACTTGGTTATTGCATTAAGGATTTTAGCTAAAGCAGGGCTAGCAGAGGACTTTATCACCCCTTCTACACCTATTATTCTATTGACCTCAACTAAAATGTCAAAATCTACATCTACACCTATAAACAAGGAAAATAACTTAGGATATTTATCTTGTGTTTTCGCTGTATATGCAAGTACATCTTGCAAAGCAGATACCACACCAGCTAATTGCCGAATGGTCTCTACTTCATAAAAAAATCCTTCTATTTTGGCTCGGCTATAGTGTAGATCAAAATCTAACTCCAAGTTTAATGGCAGTTCTCCATTACCTATAATCTCCTTTATTTCTTCTGTTTGACCCAGCCACAGATTTACTTGATCTAAATCTGTGCTACACTTTAGCCTATCAAAATGAGCTAAACCGAGAGACGTAGCACAATGTGCTTTTGCGGCATCTAATACTAAATCAAAACCTAGTTTAGTTGCAATATTCTTAGGATAAAACACTAGTTATAACCGTTTATACGCTTACTTACATTTTCTAATATCTCCCCCATTAATTTAGGATGCTTGGTATATACTCGCATACTACTATCAAACTGGAAAGCTGTAGTACTGTGCTTGTTAAACACAGTAATATAATTAGTGTCTCGCATAGCATTTTGAGTTTCTAGAGGCATATTTACTTCACCTTGAGCTGCCTCTAATAGTTGTATATCTGTTATCACTGCTACCATTTGCTCTTCTGTCAATATACCAACAGATAAAGCATCTTTTTGTGTGCAAGATGCTGAAGCTATTAAAAACCACAATAAAAGTATTTTTGTTCTCAAGTTATGAATCATTCGATATGCAAAAATATTCAAGAAATAGAGGAAGATATAGGAAATACAAAATTAGTTGTAGTTTCTAAATATCGCAGTTTGGAGGAACTGCAGACCGTATACTCATGTGGCCATAGGGACTTTGGTGAAAACAGAGTACAGGAACTTGTAGATAAGTATGAAACCTTACCCAAAGATATAAATTGGCATATTATAGGTCACTTACAGACTAACAAAGTTAAATATATAGCCCCATTTGTGCACCTCATACACTCAGTAGACAGTCTAAAACTGCTAAAAACAATAGATAAAGAAGCTACAAAAGCAGGCAGAGTTATAGATTTCTTGTTTCAAATGCATATTGCACAAGAAGAAACTAAATTTGGTTTATCACAAGCAGAGCTACAAATCATTTTAGAAAGTGAGGACTATACGGCTCTAACAAGCGTAAGATGTAAAGGCTTAATGGGAATGGCTACGAATACAGAAGATGGCAATCAAATAATATCCGAATTCACAGGTCTAAAGGCTACATATGATAAGTATGCTAAGGACTTTGAGTTTGACATACTTAGTATGGGAATGAGCGGCGACTACCTTACTGCACTAGATTGTGGTAGTAGCATGATTCGTATTGGCAGTAAAATATTCAGTTAAAGTAAAGCTATTGTTTTCAAAATAAAGTACGGTTTCTTATAAATAAGAGAAGGCCTCCTTGCGGAAGCCTTCTCAATTGACTATGAAAACTCTAAATCTTGGGCTAGAACGCCCAAGGTCTTTAATCTATATTACTAGTCTTAAACTAGCAGTAGTGATTGGCTTATTGTATGATACAAATATAATGTTATTAATTACACCCGCAATCATTTCTTACTAAAAATATCAGTAGATCTAATCATATTGATTTTCTGTCTACAAAAGAATGTCTATACGAAGGTTGTTCTCTCAACAGACCGTGAAAATTTATAATCTTAGGCAAAAAGCCAAGATTATTTAATTTACAACGCTTACGAACGAGCGTTTATTTGCTTTTTTCTTAAACTCTACCTTACCATCTATTAAAGCAAATAAAGTATGATCTCTTCCGATCCCAACGTTATCGCCTGGATGATGTGTAGTTCCTCTTTGTCTTACGATAATATTACCGGCAATACACTCTTGCCCTCCAAATATTTTAACACCAAGTCGTTTACTTTCTGACTCTCTACCGTTCTTACTACTACCTGCTCCTTTTTTGTGTGCCATTATATTATCCTTTTATACTTTCAATTTGAATTTGTGTAAGATACTGTCTGTGACCGTTTCTTACTTTGTATCCTTTTCTTCTTTTTTTCTTAAAAACGATTACTTTA
>JBDNFQ010000201.1:0-12703 GCA_041689715.1 Bacteroidia bacterium | reverse complement strand
GATCTTAAAGGAGAGTCAATGCGAAAAAAATTAACCAGAATTAGCTAAATTTACACCTAAATAGAATCGATTTTAATCATCTGTTTTACACGGCTCACTTTTACCCGGAATGGGTGGTTCACTTTAACCGGATTTCCCAGTAACGTCATCAAAATCTATATCTGGTTTTATTTCTTGGAGTAGGTCTCTTACATTTTTATATTTAAGCATGGTAGATAAGCTATAAAGACGGTTATTCTTAGGGTTTATAGAACCCGTTCTTTGCTTTACAACATAATCTATAAATGGAATTAGGTTCAATGGAGCTGATGAGCTAGAAATGCGTTTTAGTTCTATATCCATTTCTCGTTTAAGCTTATCCTTACCAATAGTAGCATCAGCCTTTTTCAATCTATTGAGCACCTCTTTCGCGGCGGTTCTAATAACTTCCAAACGGTCATTTAGACGATATGCCTCGGGAAAATCATTAACCAATTTAGCCTTATGATTTTTGGCACTCCAATATTTAGGATTTATACTCTCTTTTGCTGAATACACTAATCTTTGTCTATTCCAAGAAAAAACAATACGAATAGGTGTCCTTGTAGCCTTTTTGTCTTTAAGGTAAAAATTAAAACTTTCCATATCAAATCATTGCACTACAAACTTAGCAATATTTCCCCGTTATTACAAAAGGGGAACGAAAGGGGTAACCAAAAGGGGAATAATATTGCTTTATTAGTTCATACACCCATTTAACTCTATTTGGCTAAAACCCTTGCTATCACTAATGAAATAGGCCCCAACCGGTTAAGTTGAGGCCTATTGAAAAGTGCTTTCAGTACCCGGAGCCGGGCTCGAACCGGCACGCCTTGCGGCATCGGTGTTTGAGACCGACGCGTCTACCAATTCCGCCATCCGGGCAGTGTCTTTTTGTTACCAGATGTCTACCTCCCGATACTTATCGGGACCGCCATCCGGGCAGTGTCTTTTTGTTACCAGATGTCTACCTCCCGATACTTATCGGGACCGCCATCCGGGCAGTATTTTTAAAAAATTCGCTATCTAAATCTTGATAACTATAGGAACTGCCATCCAAATTTACACTCCTTACTTGTGTCGTGCGAAAGTATCAAGAGTTTCTTTTATACGCAACACATACTTTCTTTTAAGATAAATTTCTTTTAACTCCTCTAGTTTTTTAAGCCAATCCAACTTGCTTTTCTTGAGTTCATCTGCTTGCTCTGCCTTATATTTTAGTTCTTCACTTAGATACGTATCATATGTGTCAATCTTAAGTTTTAATTCCTCAAGAGCTCCTTCCGAAGGCTCCATTTTCAAATCCATTACAGCCTCATTTATCTCCATTATTTCCATTAAAAAAGATTGAGGAATATCATTCTTTGATTCTATTAAAACTCCATTTAGAGCGAGGATGTAAGGCATTCTGCGTTGCAGATCGGATAATACTTTATATGCAACATTGTTTAAACTAGTCTTAGTCAGTGCTTCTTGATAAGCCTCTTGGTCATTTACAAAAAAATCTGGATGGCTAGACTTACTTATCTCGATATACTTAGTTTTCAACTGCTTTTCGTCTATAAAAAATAGTTCCTCTAGATCATAAAAATCGAAGTAATTAGTCAACGCTATTTAGTTAAATATAGCATTAAAGGTATCTATAAAGATTATAAAGCCCATTAAAGCAAAGAGTATAATCATACCCACTATTTGGAAATAATACATCACTTTCTCTGGTAATGGCTTACGTCGTACCATTTCTATTAACAAGAATATAACATGACCACCATCTAGAGCAGGAATAGGTAGCAGATTCATAAATGCAAGTATGAAAGATAACATTCCTGTGATTTCCCAAAAACGTTGCCAATTCCATGTCGCACCAAAAATCTTAGCAATACCTACAGGTCCGCTTACAGATTTTACCGGATCTAGTTTCCCTTTGAACATTTCGCCAAAAGCAATAATATTCACTTTCAATTGACCAATACCCTTCTCATAACCGGCAGGCAAAGACTCTATAAAATCAAATTCCTTAGTGACGATGTCATCTTTGTATTGTCCCAAATTAGCTGGCCCAACACCTAATTTACCTGCTGTGTCTACAAGCACATTAATAGCTACTGTTTCTGATTCACGTTGTACGATTACTTCTACGGTCTCCCCTTTCTTAGATGCTATAGAACTCTTTATCTCATCAAAGAAGTTTATTGGCATACTATCTATCATAAGAATAAGGTCGTTACCCTGTATACCTGCAGTCTTGGCACCAGAGGTGAAAGATTCATCCTCTGGCCACTCAGCTACGATGGCCGTTTGTCTATACGTGAAAAGTCTTTGAGAACCTCTACTTTCTAAGATCGCTTTACGTGTACTGTCTGGCACTATCACTGTAAACTCCTTACCATTTCTGATTACTCCATACTCTAAGCCTTCTTTGATATAATGAATAGGATTAAATAAATCTAAGAAATTTTCTGCCTTTTCACCCTTCACAGAAACTATTGCATCGCCATTTTCTAACCCAATAGATCTACCTATTTCATAAGCTTCTATTCCGCCTTTTTCTAATACTTTAGAATTTGGCAAGGATTTTTCGCCATAATGCCACAAAGACAAAGCAAAGATTATTATACCTAAGACAAAATTTACTGTAACCCCACCAATCATCACTAGAAGTCTCTGCCAAGCTGGCTTACTTCTAAACTCGTGATTTTCTGGTTCTGTTGACATTTGATCCGTATCTAAACTCTCGTCTATCATACCTGATATTTTAACATATCCGCCTAGTGGCAACCAGCCTATACCCCACTCTGTACCACCTATTTTTTTACTAAAAAGCTTAACACCCCAAGCATCAAAGAAGATAAAAAATTTCTCTACTCGTATACCGAAAGATCTTGCTGCTATATAGTGCCCCCACTCGTGAAGCGATACCAATATTGCTAGTGCCAGAATTAACTGACCTGCCATAATTAATGTTCCCATGAATATTCTTTAAAATTTAGGCTGCGAAAATATGCTTTTATAGCAATTGCAGCCTCCCTAATACCCATTGTTTGGATAAAGCTTTTTATTTTGACTATGAACTAGCCAAGTAGCTACCCTTTGATAGTAAAACTGGTTTGCCCTACAAATTTAATAGGCACATCTTCTTTGACCAGTTTGACTTCCCAAATGGATTCTTTTTGAAGAGCCTTTAGTTTATCCCATAGCGACTTAGTACAATGCTCAATAAGAGTATATTCTAATTTCATTTCTTCTATGATAATAGCATAGATACTCTCATAGTTTATAGTGTCTGTTATATCATTATAACTTTCAGCAACATCTGCAGTTTTATAAATAAATACAGAAATACTATACATCCCTCCTATTTTTCGCTCTGCAGGATACCAGCCGTGATTTGCTTTTACTCTTATATTTTCTATGCTGAGTATTGTTTGTAAACTATGTTGCATCATAAACCATTTTTGGGTATAAATTTTATCTTTGCAAACATAGTTTTTAAAACGAATGACTGAATCAGAAATAAATTCACTAAAGGAAAGTAGAAAAGGTAAAGATACGTTTAACCATCCAGATTTTTATACCATCGATGACCTGCTTACAGAGGAGCATCTAATGGTCCGAGATAGTGTTCGAAGTTACGTGAAGCGTGAGCTTTCACCTATTATAGAAGAGTGTGCAGAGCGTAACTACTTTCCTTCTCATATAGTAAAACAACTGGGTGATGTGGGCTGCTTTGGGCCACAGATACCAGCAGAATATGGCGGAGGTGGACTAGACTACATAAGTTATGGTATAGCGATGCAAGAGCTTGAAAGATGTGACAGCGGTATTAGATCTACTGCTAGCGTGCAGGGTTCGCTCGTTATGTATCCCATACATAAGTTTGGTAGTGAAGAGCAGAAGAGAAAATTTCTACCTAAACTAGGTAGCGGTGATATGCTAGGTTGTTTTGGCCTAACAGAGCCAGATCACGGGTCAAACCCAAATGGCATGACCACCCATTTCAAAGAAGACGGCGATCATATCATATTAAACGGTGCCAAAATGTGGATCAGCAATTCACCGCAAGCAGATATAGCAGTAGTATGGGCCAAGGATGAATCTGGAGTGGTGCACGGCGTCATAGTAGAGCGAGGAATGGAAGGATTCACCACGCCTACTACACATGGTAAATGGAGCTTAAGAGCTAGTATTACGGGTGAGCTAGTATTTGATAATGTGAGAATACCAAAAAGTAACATATTGCCTGGAGTAAGAGGCCTGAAAGGTCCTCTTACCTGCCTAAACTCTGCCAGATATGGCATAAGTTGGGGGGCTATTGGAGCTGCGATGGATTGCTATGAAAGTGCTAAAAAATATGCAGCACAAAGACACCAATTTGGCAAGCCAATAGGTGGTTTTCAGCTGCAGCAAAAGAAACTTGCTGAAATGCTAACAGAGATAACTAAGGCTCAGCTTCTATGCTGGAGACTAGGTAATCTAATGAATGCAGGCAAAGCTACGCCCGCCCAAATCTCGCTTGCAAAGAGAAACAATGTTGAAATAGCTATGAATATAGCTAGAGAAGCCAGACAAATGCATGGCGGTATGGGTATTACCGGTGAGTACCCCATGATGAGACATATGATGAACTTAGAAAGCGTGGCAACCTATGAAGGCACACACGATATCCACCTACTTATACTTGGAATGGAAATAACTGGACAAAATGCCTTTGAATAAATTAATAATTCTGTTCACGGTCTTACTTATCTCTTGTAAGGCGTCAAATTCTCTCCCAAAGAATTACGAGTATACACCCGTACTTCTGTACTTATCTAGTGTTAAACAACCTGACAGTATAGGTTTTAACCTCGTGAAATCGATACCTGAGCTTGTTTATCCTCGTATCATAAATGGAGATCTAGCTATATGGGAAAACAGTGATAAACTCTTAGTAGTAGGGGCCCAAAACTTTATTAAAAAAGAAAAAGAAGCCATAACTCCTTTTGTTCGTTCAGACGAACTATTTATACACGGATTTTGGAAACTTTTCAAGAGAAACTTTGACTTTGGCATCCAAGGATTTACTTTCACTGGGAAAACTAAAGCAGGAAAAACAATCAATTATGGCTATCTAGATGCAAAAGATATAATTGATTTAATGACTAGTGAGAAAATTCCGTGCAACGCTAACGGAACTTCAGAGCTGTCCTATTGGGATGCTTTGCATTCTAATATTTTTCAATTTAGACTAGTCCAATTTGGTAAAAATAATTTTAAAGGTAATCTGAGAATGTCCCCAGCTTTACAATTTCAAGCAATGCACGATCCAAAAATTTTCCGTGAGTTTAGCACTATCCCTTCTGTAAAGAATATAGAGTATAAAGTACTTTCTCCATCTATAAATTCAAACGTAGAAAATGCAGCTATTTATAATGCGGTAGAGAAATACGTGAATGAAAATAAGCAGACTATACTCAACGCAACTAGTGTTGACCATTTCTATAATATCATGTTCTTGCCCTGGAAGATAGACAATATAAGCTTTGAAGAAAAATGGAGTCTTTACAAAGACATCCCTTT
The DNA here is from genome assembly GCA_041689715.1 of Bacteroidia bacterium. Taxonomy (GTDB): domain Bacteria; phylum Bacteroidota; class Bacteroidia; order NS11-12g; family UBA9320; genus UBA9320. The sequence continues at coordinate 7,126 of JBDNFQ010000201.1, read as the reverse complement.
TCAGGAATTGATCAATATGAAGCTTTTCATAGATAAACACGAAATAATACTAACAAAAGAACAAGTAGAAGAACTTGGCATAAAAATTAATTTTCAGGGCTTGGAAGAGTATCTAAGTGAAAAAAGATTTAGCTTTTTACTCGAAAGGATTAATGACCAAGAAATTATGCCTCAACAGTCTAAGATGTATTACAAAAATCTACTAACCAAAGACTGGAATCACATTAAATAAGAAATAGCAAATGAATAAAATAAAATTTGGTACGGACGGGTGGAGAGCCATCATAGCACAAGAATATACAACAGATAACGTAGCACGTGTGGCCTATGCCACTGCACTTTGGATAAAAGAACGTGGAGATAACCATACAGCTGTAGTAGGACACGACTGCCGTTTTGGGGGGAGACTTTTTACTGAAGTAACGATATCTGTATTAATATCACAAGGGATAAAAGTATTTACTTCAGACAACTTTGTATCTACCCCGATGGTATCACTTTCTTCTCTTAATCATAATGCATTTGCAGGGATAGTAATCACTGCTAGCCACAACCCACCAAGCTATAATGGCTATAAAATAAAAGCACACTATGGTGGGCCCGCTGTACAATCTGAGATAGATGCTGTAGAAGCTAAGATACCAGATTTCTACGAATACACGTCGATTCCATTTGCAGAACTACTAGAAAACGACTTGGTAGAACTGATAGATATGGAGCAAGAATACATAGACCATGTATACGCTAATTTTGATATTGAGGGAATACGTAACAGTGGAATAAAACTAGCTTATGACGCTATGTATGGTGCAGGTATGAATGTAGTACGCCGACTATTTCCTGAAGCTACTTTACTTCACGCAGACTATAATCCTAGTTTTATGGGCCAAGCTCCAGAGCCTATAGCCAGAAACTTAGAACCATTTGCGGAGCTAATAAAAAACAGTGACATAGCGTGCGGACTAGCAACAGACGGAGATGCAGACAGAATAGGGTTATTTAATGCAAAAGGAGAATTTGTAGACTCACATCACATCATACTACTACTCATTCGCTACCTTGTAGAGCATAAAGGAGTAAAAGGAAATGTATATACTAGCTTTAGCTGTACTTCTAAGATAAAGAACCTCTGTGATCACTATGGCATAGAAAATCACGTAACCAAAATTGGGTTTAAATACCTCTGTAAGGAGATGATAGAAAACCAAAGCCTACTAGGTGGAGAAGAAAGTGGAGGCATAGCTGTAAGTACGCACATTCCTGAGCGTGACGGTATCTGGATGGGACTAATTATCTGGGAATATATGGCTAAGACAGGCAAAAGCTTGGATGAGTTAATACAAGAGATTTATGATATGATTGGTTCTTTTGCTATGGATAGATATGATCTGCGTATGCCAGAAGAACAAAAACTATCTATCATAGAAAAATGTAAAGTAGCTGAATATAAGAGTTTCGGTGCGTACAACGTAAGCGGTACAGAAACCATAGATGGATATAAATTTGTACTCAGTGATGATAGCTGGGTAATGATACGTCCTAGTGGCACAGAACCTTTGCTTCGAGTATATGCTCAAGCTGCTACCGCACAAGAAACCATAGCCATACTAGATGCTACTAAGGCTACCATATTGGCGTAGATATCTGATTACTTTGCTCCTAGCTAGCTTTGCTTTGTACTGCCAAGCACAAGATAGTACACGCATAAATTATAAACTTCGTAAAAAAATAGTCTTAGGAGGAAATGCAATAGCATACTCTGCTACTATGACTGGTCTATATGCTCTTTGGTACAAAGACTATCCATTAGAGAAATTTCACTTCTTTAATGACAACAAAGAGTGGCAACAGATGGACAAAGTAGGTCACGCATTCTCCTGCTATTACGAAGGTGTAGCAGGCATAGAAATGATGAAGTGGGCCGGATACAATAAGAAACAATATTCGCTTATTGGCGGATCATACGGCTTTCTTATACAAACAGGTGTAGAAGTCTTAGATGGTTTCTCTGCAGGATGGGGAGCGAGTATGGGAGATGTAGCAGCCAATACTTTCGGTGCGGGATTAGCAATATCCCAAAGTCTAGCCTGGGATGAGCAGCGTATTTATATGAAATATTCCTACTCCGCTTCTCCCTACGCACAAGTAAGACCGAATGTACTGGGCAGTTCACTTCCGGAGCGTATCCTAAAGGATTACAATGGTCAGACGTATTGGTTAAGTGCAAATGTAAATTCCTTCCTAAAAGAAGATACCAAATGGCCAAAATGGCTAAATATGGCTGCTGGATACGGAGCAGATGGTATGGTAGGAGGCCATGATAATACGTATACAAGTGATGGTATATACTATGATAAAACGGCAACCTATACGCGGGCTCGTCAATTTTACCTATCTCCAGATATAGATCTCACACGTATCCCAGTGAAGAAAAAAGGATTAAGGACTTTACTAATCATGGTAAACTGTATTAAGTTTCCGATGCCAACTCTAGAGTACCACACTAATGATGGTATGAAAGCACACTGGCTACATTTTTGACCAGGAGATGCTATACTATTATTAAGGTAATTAAATTCTCAGTGCTGCCAACAAATTCCCTTTTCTTTGGGCTTTAGCCCGAAGTATATATCTGCAGAGCAAATGGCTTTAGCCTAACTATAGTCCCGTGAAAGTATAATATAGTATGTTGATGAGTTTGGTCCTTTGCGAATAGATTTAGTGCTCGAAAATCTTTGGGGTCCTCACCGCAGCGAGAGACCCTAAATGGATACAATTACAACCTTTCCCGCCAAAGGTCGGACACGTTTTTATGTTTTCTCTAGGCCAAACGAGGACGGGAGGGATGCCTTATTTCCTGTTTGTTCTAAAATTTATTTAGGCGGTTTACAGAAGTTGATTTGAATAAATTCCTTAAAAAACTCGTACACTTTCTTTTTTGTTTTTTTACCGTTTGTCAATTCTTTGTCCATACTGGTATTGACTTGTCCAGCAGGGTGAATTAGAATTACCCATGAAAACATCCGTGTTTATCTTCTGTCAATACATCTATTATATTGTATAAATTAGATGATTCAGGAAACGGTTCATAAAGTTCATACTTCCCACTTGCTCGCATCCAATACAAATTCCAAGTTTCTCTTGATTTATAATATCTAAACTTTGTAAATGGAATGTGCTGTAGTTCTTCGGGATTATTCCATATAGGTCTAATCTCATATACTTCGACAGTGCTGCCATCATAGGAATACCCAAAGTCAAGTTGTTTTCGCACTTCTAAATCCTCTGGACGTAATGATTCCACGTATTTTTTGATTATTCCTTCGTTAATGTCAATAACACCCTTTTTCATCTAATATTTAACTTCTATCCAAATTTACACCTTAAAGCCCAATAAATCACAACATGCTAAAGTTCTTCTCTCCGAGATTTTAACAGGAAATACAGCCTTGAGCTGCGGCGGTGGCCTTGTGCGTGTGAGCCGATGCGAGTGGAGCTAGGGCGTGGCCGCCAGTTGGCGGAGATACTCTGCCGCTGCCTTGGTGGGATTTTAGGATATACCGTGCCGCACGCCAGTGCAATATCCTCCCATACGAAACGACCCGCAGGTGAGCCTTACAACTAGTGGCGGTGGTCCGCCGCGGCGGAACAACGTAGCCACGGAGAACTACCGCCCACAGTGTGACTAGAAAAACAAATGCCCATAGCAGTGCTTTTTATGCTCTGATATGGGCATGGTAAAAACAAGCCTGCCTGCCGCAGGCAGGGGCAAGGTTTACCGTGGCTTTTTTTTATGTTTTTTCTAGGCCAAACGAGGACGGTAGGGATACCTTATTTCCTGTTCTTCTAGTCTTCGGGGTCCCTTGCAGGAGACCCCAAAGTAGTTGAAAAATCCCTATTTTATTGGAGATGACCAACATTGGGACACTTTTATTGCATTTTTACGTGGTGTGTTATCGGCACGGTAGTTGTTTGCAGTCCCAGTTACAAGCTGGGATTAGTAGAGGTTAGTAATATGTATACCTAAAACATCTAGTTAAAATCAGTTCATTTGTGTCCGTCATGTAATATTCAATTCGTTTAAGTAATTTATCTGAATAGATATAATTAGCATAGTATATTTCAATAGAATCATTAAAAAAAAATTCACTTTCAACTATACTAAAACTGTCGTGTAAAATTGTCTTTCTGTTAGAAAACGGAAATGAAGCAATTGTAATTACTTCATACTCTCTTGCAAATCGAGTAGTTGAAATATTATTTCCACGATTTCCAGAGTATGAAAATGTCTTTAAACTGGCCGTGTCTTTACCAATACTTAAAGGTAAATGATTTATTTCAAATCCAAGAGTAAACTTATGCGTCTTAACTCTACCAAAAGTATCTACTTCCCAATAATTTACAATGTGATCTAAAACATCACAACTATCTGATGTACTTATACACTCTGAAATTGACTTAACACGATTCTTCCTTAGAACATACTTCTCTGGTAGCACATCTTGAGAGAAAACTAGCATCCTGAGAATTACACAGGCAAGAGTTAATATTAAATACTTCTTCATATAATTAATTACTTGGATTAACGGTCAATTCAAGCCTTCTATTGTCTGCTCTACCTTCTGCGGTGCTATTGTCGGAAATTGGTCGAGTGACTCCTTTGCCATCAATTTTGAACCTATCTGCACTTATCCCTTTGCTGATTAGATAATCTGAGGCGGCACTTGCTCTATTGAGGGATAGAGCTAAGTTAACACCTGCACTACCTACATTATCCGTATGTCCAGTAATTGTTATATTCAAATCTTGTATTAATGACATTGTAAAAAATACATCATTTAACTGTTCCTTATCCCCATCAGATAATACAGCATTATTAGATGCAAAGTTTGTCTTAACTGTTTGTGGTACAATAGCTGAGTATATGCTAATCTTATCTTCTATGGCCTGCGGATGATTTTGAGAAACCGACCATTGTCCAGTGATAGCATCTGCTGCTAATACACCTGTATTAACTAACAGAGCATTACTAGCAGAGGGTTCATCAACCAATGGTAACGTACTTACATAAGCTAATGCATCTGCTCCCGCTACCTTGAAATATTGCTTTGAAACACTGCTAGGATCATTTGGATTAAAATCGTCTGTTACTTCATAGGTTACTTGTCCAAATTTACCATATTGGGCCAAAGCTGCATTAGTTTGTTCGTCTAATTTAGCTTTATTATCTGCTACACCTTTTTTAGCCCTTCTAACTTTTCCTTTATATTTTTCAATAGTCTCTGCACGTTCTTTTATAGCTTTCCTGCTCTGAGGCTCTGAGTCAATGGAATTTTGTAAGATATTATTGAATTTTTTAACATTATTTTTATAAAAAGTAATCAAACCTGGCAGCTCCTGATTAACTCGAGCGGCAACAAAATTATCTTTTTCTTGATGGAGGATAGTTATACCAACCAGTTTATTATTCTTAGTCCACCTTATAACTACCCATTCTTCTAATCCATCTAGATCTATCGCGGCAATTGGCATATTCCCTGCAAATTGATAAGGAGTATACCAAGGGTAAGATCCCGCCAGCGGGTCCACACTCAAGAACTTACCCAACCTCGGGTTATAAATTCTGAAGCCATAGTCATAGGAGTTACCTTGACCACTCACCTCGGGGTCTTGCTCCTTGCCATTGAAGGCGAATCTATACTCAAAACATTGGGCACTATGCATCCTCCTAATACTTCCTTAAATCATTACTATTTTTTTCGCGATCTTCAAACATCATGGAATAACGTCTCCATGTGCCTTTTTCAAATTTCATATAATCATATGTACCATCTGGAACATAGTTTTCGTACATCCCTTTCATCATAGGATTTATGGGAACCAAATTTGCAAATATGATGGCTTGTTCGTCTTTATCGTACCGCATAGTCATGGCCGCCCGATCATTGAAATCGAAAATAATCCTAGCCTGCAAATCTCCTTCAAAGTTAAAAATCTCCTCTCCAAATTTGGGTTTACCTTCTTCATCAAACCAGAGAACATCTATAATTTTTCTATTGGTTTTAGAGTCTTGTCCATCCCAACCAAAGGTGATGTAATAATCTTTCTTTTTCCATTTATAATGATGCACTTGATAGATTAATGCACCCATCCAGTGTCTATTATCAAATTCGGCATAGTGCACATCTCTATTATATTCTGAGCTATCATACAGTCCGAATAGCTCTAGACTATCCGAGTTATTCATCTGAATAGCTCCAAAGTACATATACCTGCCACTATCTAGCAGTAGATTCCAAGAGAATACTCTAAATCGCTCATCATCTGGAGTGATAATAGATACTGTTTTTAGTTTTGTAAAATTATAATCAAAAGAATTAGGAACTTGCAGTGCAGTCTTTAGTGTTTGTATAAAGTAGTAACAACTAGTGATACGCTCTACTTTGTCAGCTCCATTTATAATATTATAGCCTAAACCTTCGAGCTGATACTCAAAATTAGCAATGGAATCTATAAAAGTAGAATCCCCAGATTTCACTTTCTGTCGCTGTGCCCACGTAGTAGAGCAAATCATAAGTATAAGTATGAAAGAAAATATACGCATCGTTCTTATAACTAGTAGTTCACCAAATTTCGTGCCTTCAAGTATATATTACTATATATTTTTTATAACCATGGCACTAGCACCACCGCCACCGTTGCATATAGCAGCAGCTCCTATCTTGCCTCCATTCTGCTTTAGTACGTGAATAAGAGTGACTAATATTCTAGCCCCAGATGCACCTAAAGGATGACCCAGTGCTACTGCTCCCCCATTTATATTCACCTTGCTCGCATCTAGACCTAGCAATTTATTATTAACCAATGCCACTACCGAAAACGCCTCATTAAGTTCAAATGCATCTACATCTGCAATGGTACATCCCGCTCTTTCTAGTGCTATAGGCACAGCCTTGGCTGGTGCTGTAGTAAAAAACTCTGGTTCGTGTGCAGCATCTGCAAAAGATACAACTTCGGCTATAGGAGTAAGCCCTAGTTCTTTAACTTTATCTTCACTTGCTAGTATAATACACGCAGCACCATCATTTATAGTACTTGCATTTGCAGCAGTTACGGTTCCCTCTTT
>JBDNFQ010000200.1:0-3907 GCA_041689715.1 Bacteroidia bacterium | reverse complement strand
TGCCCTATAGACAGTATGGAGCTTAAAGTAACAGCTAGTGGTGGTGATTCTGGATCTTACACAGTCTCGTGGTATCGCAATGCATTTGGTTCTTCAAATCTGATTATTTCCAAACAATTGTCTAAAAATACAGATAGTATTTGGGTAACTGGTATTGAAGGAGACACCAGCGGCACAGATTATTTTGCCTTACTCAACGATTCGTGCAGTTCGTACAGAGATACTGTTAGGTTTACGATTCGCTCTTACCTACCGCTCAAAGTCAATTTTACAGTGAATGAGATTACACTCTGCCGAGCGGACACTTTCCGTACTTCACCCGTTGTAACAGGAGGAAGAACCAGCACATATTCCTATATCTGGTCAGACCTCAGTGGTGTGCTCGGCAATACGTCATCTAAAATTGCAGTGAATACTTCATTGGGTGACACCGGAACTCTCAAAGTAGTAGTAACGGATGGTTGTCTGTTTTCAGGAGATTCTTCCCATTTTACTTTTCAATTCTACAGTCCACTTAATCCCGATATTTATCATCAAGGCAAAACACATGAAGATACGGTACTTTGCCCGGGAGAAACACTACTTCTAAAAAGCGGGAAAAACCCTGATGTAGTTGATTCACTTCAATATGATTGGAAGATCTCTGGTTATTCGTTTTCATCAACAGGTTTATTTAATCTAAATTCTGACTCAGTCAAAAAAGCTCTTGGCATCCATATAGATTCGGTTCTAAATGCACATCTACTTTTAAGGATGACCTCGGCATGTGAAAGTCAGGTTGACTCTGTTCTCATTCGCTTTTTACCCCAATCTACCAACGCTATTGAATTTCCTGTAGCATCTGTGATGGATGCTGGTAATATGGAAATTCATTACCAGCAACTACCTATCCCCAACGTCTATGGGTATAAGCTCTTCGCAATAAGAACCAATGGCCGGGCATTAATCGATAGCGTAAGTAGAGCAGATACCAACAATGTGTTTTTTATTGAGGATTCCATTACCACCAGTGGCAGGAATTGCTACCAGATAGAGACCATTGATTCGTGTGGGAACATTTCGAAATCTGAAATTTTCTGTACCCAGCACCTGAATGGAAATTCAGGGCAGCTAATGAATGATATCTCATGGAAGCTGGATAGTGGTTTGGCTCCTGAAGCATTGTGGCTATGGAATGGGGCAGCTTGGGACGCTATAGGAAGTCTTACATCATCCGATAGCTTTTTTGTCCATAACGATTTGTCTTGCGATAAATCATACAGCTATCGGCTGTCATTTACTGGAAAAAACGGCGGCGAATATTATTCTGCTCCCATTACACTTATACCGTTTGACACCATAAGCCCAGCAGCACCAGAACGACTTGATGTCTCCGTAAACATCAACGGGGCCATAGCACTTCGCTGGCTCTCATCAGCTGATGCAAATGTGGAGAGTTATACCATCTGGAGGGATACAGGAAATGGATTTAAGAAAATAACATCGATCAGTGATACCACCTATAGTGATATTCTAATAAACCCAAAGAATGCACCACCATCGTATTACATCGTTGCAGTAGATAGTTGCGGAAACGGGAATATATCCTTATCTTCTGACACCATTAGGCATATTCGATCTTTCAGTTCCACAGCTGGATGTTCTCCCTTTATTAAACTGCGATGGGAAGCATATTCTGGATTTTCTGGGGGCTCTGTAATTCACAGGATTTTACGCTCAACCAATGGAGTTAGTTATGCGTTGATTGATAGTGTGGGGCCTGATATCTTTGAATATACAGATACCTCAGTAGTCCAAACAACGAAATACCATTATCGAGTTGAAGTCTATTCGTCAGTGGAAGGAGTTTCAATTTACAGCGACACAACTTCTTTGACTCCCTTGGTATACACTGTTCCAGAAGAGACTGAATTCACGTATGTTAGTGTTTCAAAGTCAGGTATGACAGGCGAAACAGAAATAAACTGGAAATCAGCTGACCTAACAGATACCCTACTGCGGGGATATTACATTTGGGAATTTATCAATAGTGACAGGAATCTCATACACAATGAAACCGACCTGAATACCACAAGTTTTTCCCATAGCCCTGTCAATACCAGTGATATCACGCATACTTATGGCATTGGTGTTTATAATCTTTGTAAGGCCGACACAGGGATTTTGAATTGGCAAAGTATTCTCTCCCAGCAGCACAGAACGATTCGACTGGGTGTTACCAACCGAAATCTGGAGATTGAATTGGGTTGGTCTTTGTATGTAGGATTCCCAGTATCCAACTACCAGATATTTAGGAGCAAGGAAGGTGGAGTGGCTCAACTCATTGCTACGGTCAATGGGTCTGATAGTATATGGTTGGACAGTATGGTGTCTTGTGATCAGAGATACCGATACCAAGTAATAGCACAAGAAAGCGGAGGATTAAAAACTTCATACTCTAATAGCACGGAAGTGATTGCTTTTGACACGATCAGTCCTTCGAAGATTAGAATAATCAATGCAAGTGTATTATCTAGTGATAACCTAACAGGAAAGATTGACCTAGAAAGTGAAGGAAGTGGAGACCGGAATGCACACCAGATTCTCCTGTATCGACTAGAGGGTAGCAGTGCTCCAGTTCTGATAGACAGCATACTTGATCCTGTAAATGGCACGTTTAATTATACTGACATAGGTCTCAATACAACCGGAACTTCTTATGGATATGTGTTTGTGGCTCGTGATAGTTGTGGAAATCTAAGCACTCCTTCCGATCCCTTGAATCTTATCCTTCTGAAGACTATGGCCCTAAACAATGAAGTTCAACTCAACTGGACTTCCCATCGCGGATATGATCAATGGACTTACCAAATTCAAAGGCTATCTGCTGCCAACGATTGGAGAACCATTGCTGAACTTAATTCACAGACAAATTCATACATCGACACACAAGTAATCTGTATCAACACCTATACCTACAGAATCTTGTGCATGGATGTTTCTAGTTCCATTTACTCGTTGAGCAATGAGGCATCAGAAACCCCGATAGACACCATTGCTCCTTTAGAGCCTACCCTGCTCAATACAAGTATAATCACCCCAAATGAAGAAATACTACTGGAATGGAACACCTCAGCGGAAAGAGACGTTGCTGGATACATGATAAGTAGTGGTAAAGAAAGTGAGCTCCGTTCTATACCGGATCCATCAACTGATCAATTGTACATTCACTGGAAAAACCTTGATGATCTATGTTTCTATATCAGAACGTATGACTCATGTGGTAACATCAGTTCATCATCTAAACCTATTTGCCTAATTGTGCCACATATTACCACTTTGAAAGAGTCAAATTCAATTGAGTGGAATGCCTATCAGTTTGGAGGGGCTCAGGATATAAGTCATTATGGCATTTATGTTTCCACCGACACCCTAAACTGGATGTGGGTCGCCGAGGTGCCTGCAGATCAAACCCGTTTTATTCATGAAGATTTGGACCTTAGTCAGCACACGTTCACATATCAGGTAAGAGCATACTCCGATAAATCTCCTGTACTCATTTCCAACTCGACAGTTGTTACAGTTAAACGACCACCCGTGGTATGGATACCTTCGGGTTTCAGCCCATATACGAGTCCTGATCTCAACGACTCCTTCGGGCCGCAAGGGATATGGGTAAAATCGTTCACACTGCAGATCTGGAATTTATGGGGACAGAAAGTGTACCAAAGCCAGAACAGCGAAAAGTGGGATGGTCTTGTTGACGGAAATCGAGCATTTGGAGGTGTATACATCTATCAAATCAGCGTAAACGGGGGGAAAAAATACTTCAATGGAACGGTAACTTTGGTTGATTAGATTAGAGACCTGATAGCCTCAAAATCAGAAAGCACCTGTCAAGCTTCTGGGGGGCAAACTAGATGAGGCT
>JBDNFQ010000199.1:0-16198 GCA_041689715.1 Bacteroidia bacterium | reverse complement strand
GCTAAAGAGATTCTCCTAGATTTAGCCGATTCTATATCTAATGTGGTACGCGAAGTAAGTAGTGAAGAAAGAGGAAAATATCATCTAGCAGCTGTTTTTGCAAATAATTTCACTAACTTGATGTATGGCTTATCAGAGCAATACCTCATCGAACAAGGATTAGATTTTAAAAACCTGTTGCCCATTATTCAAGAAACTGCGGTAAGACTAAAACAAGGTGCTCCAGCTCAGTGGCAAACTGGACCAGCTAAAAGAAAAGATATGGATGTGATTACTAAGCACTTGGCTATGCTAGACAATCTGGAGCTTAGAGTAATTTATAAACAATTATCAGAATTTATACTAAATCAAGAGTAATCAGCCATTATTTGGTTATCTTGTACCAAATAATTAAAGTAGAATCATGGAAAGTAAAGATATAGAATTTAATAGAAGCTCATATAATATTTTTGCAATCTGTGAAGAGTTTAGACAACGTTTAGCTCAATTGCAGGGTCTTACAGATCAAGTAGTGAAAGAAACTACAGAAGAATAACATTTATTAATCAATGAAGTATCTTATAGGTCTTATCTTTTGTGTGGCCTTGGCTATGTCGTCTAGTGCTCAAGTAGTGGAAGTAAATCCCAATATAAAGTGGAAGTATGTCCGCTCGCAAAAACTAGAGCTACAGTCGGAAAGTGTTTATCAGTATGAGTTTCCTGCAGACAAGGCAAATGATTATATCTTTAACCTATTCTATGATAAGGAAAATATAATAACCTACATTAAAGTGGTAGATATGCAAATGAAGCCAGTAGCGTCCATTTCAGACCCTAAAGCTCTAAAGACTACCAAACTAGAGTTTAATGTTCCTGCGTCTGGTATGTATATGGTAATGCTAGGTTATCAAAGCAAGGACAAGTCAGACGAAAGTACTACTGAAATAGAGGCCATTTTGATTACCAGGCCCATCGTAGAGTAAGATTTTCAGTACATTGTATTACATAAAAAAGCCCGATTAGAATTCTAATCGGGCTTTTTTATGTACCATAGTTTTACTTATTTAAGCCATTGGTTAAACGTATCTCCTCGCAACCCTAGTCTTAATGTTTCCAGTGGAATAACCTCATTAGGTGCTATGTTTCCTAGGTTTACATTGTGACCATAGAGGGTCATAAACCATACTTGCTGTACTTTCTGTGGAGCTTCCCATAAAATGGTATCTAACGGTATGTGTTGTAATATCTCTTCTATGAGCCCCGATCTGACTTCGCCTGAGTTTCTGAAAATACCCACAGTTCCACTCTCTCTAGCTTCGGCTATTACTTTCCATGCTCCAGCTTCTATCTCAGCTTTCATCATAGCTATCCATTTGTAAGGAGGTATTATTTTTTCAGCATCTTTACTTCCTACCTCACTCAATACGATGTAGTCTTTTGCCAAAGAGCGTATATAGCCACATTTCTCTTCTTCAGAGATTTCTATGCTTCCATCAGATACTTCTACGTGTGTAATGTTATATCTCTCTAATAGTCTTTTGTAGTCTTCGAACTGTCCTCGTATTACATATGCCTCAAAGAGTGTGCCTCCGAAATACAACGGAATGCCTGCTTCCTGATATATAGCAATTTTACGGCCTAGGTTAGGAGTAACGCTACTTGTACCAAACCCTAGTTTCACGATGTCGGTTTTATCTGCTGCAACTTCTAGAAAATCTTCTACTTCTCTGCAGCTTAATCCTTTGTCCATTACCATTGTAAGGCCAGCTTCTCTTGGCTTGGTGGTACGCTCAGGAATGTTTTTCAGTTTAAAATCTGGATTTATCATTGGTTTATTTCGAGTACAAATCTATGATATTTGAGATGCTATCTACATTTTCTGTAAAAGGAGCAAATTCATATAAAAGAACAAACTCCTCTGGCTTTATTCGTAAGCCAGCGTGTAAGAAGTTATGTCCCTTTTCATAAGTGCCCAATGTAAATAAATAGGCAGCTAATCTGTAGTACATGCGGTGATCCTCGTCGTGATTTTCTAAATGCTCTAGTAGTAGGTCTACTGCTTCTTGTACTTGGTCTAGCTCAAATTTTGCGTGAGCAAAATCTAAAAGTATTTCGGTAGTCTCAGGTTCTATCTCGTAGGCGTACATATAATGTTCATAGCATTTCTCTGCATTCTCGTCTATCAGATATAGCTCTGCTATCTCTATATGATACATGCTTTCATATCTGTCTATGTCTATAGCTTTTAGTAAATTGCGTTTAGCTTCGTTCCACTTCTCTCTTCGCTTATTTACCATAGCTAGCCCAAAGTATGCGTCGGATAGATTGGGATTAGTGGTTATAGATTTTTGGTAATAGAATTGAGCACTGTTATCATCTTTCATGTTTTCATAACACTCTGCTATATTGCAGTACACTTCTGCATCTGAATCGTCACTATCTAAGGAAAATTGAAATGAGGCTATAGCAGCATCGTATTCATCTTTTTCCATTAGGCAGTTTCCCTTACCTAAGTGTCCCATTGTATTGCTATCATCTATAGCTATACAGAATTCGTAAGCGTCTATTGCTTCAGTATATTCTTCGTTTCGCTGATGTACTAACCCTCTGAAATACCACGCACTATAGTTGTAAGGGTCTTGTTCTATTACTTTCTCTAAAAAGGATATAGCTTCAGCATATTGATTATAATCCATGTACAAGCGAATAAATTCTTGTACACTTAGCTCGTCATAAATGTAGTCTTTTGGGAAACCGTTAATGTATTTGTGGGCCTTGCTATGATTACCTAGTGCGAAATTGACACGTGCTAGTCTAAGGAGTAATTCATCGTTTTGAGGGTCCTTATTCAGAGCAAATAAGTAACTATCTACGGCCCGTTTTAGCTGCAAGGTTATGCTGTAGCAGTCTCCTAATAATTTGGCTATTTCGCTATTTTCGGGTTCTATACTCTTGTATTTTTCTAACAGTTTTATAGCACCTTTCACATTGCGTTCGGCCATATAAACTTCTGCTTTTTTAATCTTGTAGTATGTTTCAAAGGGGTAAATACTTTCGGCATAAGCTATGGCCTTATTGGCTTTGCCTATTTCCTCAAAATCTATGTAGTAATCGATTATAAGACCTAGTTCATCATTGTCATAGAAGAAACTCTCGCCACTAGCCAGCATTCTTTCGAAACTTTCTATTCGCTCATCCATTCCGTCACTATTAAAATCATTAAAATCCATCATACATCATTCTTTTTTTTATAATTTTTAAGCTCAAAAAGCTTTGTTAAATTATGATTATCCAAATCTACGCTTACTCTATTAAGAATTCTAATGCAAAGTTCGCCATATGCCTTTATTTTGCAAACATATTATCTTCAAAATTATGCATAACAACGTCATATTAGCATTTCTATTATTTAGTTACCTAGGAGCAGCAGCTCAATCTAAGAAACAAGTTAGCTGGCAGCAGCAGGTAGATTATTTGATAGACATTAAATTAGATGATGTAAATCATACGATAGACGGTGAAATAGCTATTGCCTATACGAATAATAGTCCAGATGAACTCAGTTTTATCTACATACACCTATGGCCTAATGCCTATAAGAATAATAGCACGGCATTTGCTAAGCAAATGGAAGAAAACGGTGATATGGATTTTTATTATAGTAAAGAAAAGGATCGAGGATTTATAGAAGGTCTAGATTTTAAATCAGGTGGATCGCAGCTGAAAGTTGAGGCTACTGAGAATATAGATGTGGTAAAAGTGATGCTTGCAAAGCCTATAAAATCAGGAGAACAGGCCACGCTTTTCACTCCTTTTAGAGTAAAGCTGCCTAAAGTGTTTTCTAGATTAGGACATGAAAATCAAGATTACTTTATAACTCAGTGGTACCCTAAGCCTGCGGTATATGATGTGAATGGCTGGAATCCTATGCCGTATTTAAATATGGGTGAGTTTTACTCAGAATTTGGGAGTTTTAAAGTGAATGTAACGGTGCCTGCTAATTATACCGTAGTGGCCACTGGGGAATGCCAAAATGCTAATGAGTTAAGTAGTATTAAATTGGGAACAGAAGATAGCGTTCCGCCAAGTGACGCGACATTTAAAACGGTAAAGTTTGAAGCTAGTAACGTGCATGACTTTGCTTGGTTCGCCAGTAAAAGATGGGGGTATGTCACCAAAAATATAAAGGTGGGAGATAGAGATATACTAGCGAGAGTAGTAGCGGCTGAGCCAGATTCGGCAAATTTAGAGCACATAGAAACAGCTATTACATATTACTCTAATAATGTGGGTCCGTATCCCTATAGTCACGCTACTGTGGTGCATGGGGAGCTCAAAGCGGGTGGAGGAATGGAGTACCCTATGATAACGCTTTGTGATTATATGAGCGAAGAGGTAATAGTGCATGAAGTAGGGCACAATTGGTTCTATGGTATTCTAGCCAATAACGAGCGTAGCTATCCGTGGATGGATGAGTCTATCAACAGTTACTATGAGGGGCAAGCCATGCAAAAAAAGGACTCCAAAAAAAGGGATATAAATGGACTCATAATGAATGCCTTGGTGCACGACAATATGCTTTTAGGCAAGCATCAAGCTATAGCTACCTCATCTGCAGAACTTACAGAAGGAAACTATGGGATGAGTGTGTATGGCATTGGCTCATCTGCTTTTGGATATCTGAAAGCGTACTTAGGCGATGGAGTATTTAAGAAATGTATGCTTGCCTATTACGAAACGTGGAAGTTTAAACATCCGTTGCCTGATGATATGAAAAAGTCATTTGAAGCTACTAGTGGTAAAAATCTTACGTGGTTTTTTGACGAAGTGTTGCAGACCAACAAAAAGATAGACTATGCTGTATGCAAGCATAAGCAGGGTTTTGAATTGAAAAACAACTCAGCCATAGCTTCACCGGTACCCGTAAAGGTGACTGCTGATGGTAAAACTACCACTACGTGGTATGAGGTGTTTCCTGGTGAATCTATAATTTTACCGTCTGCTGCTGAAGATAGAAGTGCTCAAATAGACGCTTTTGGTGAAACATTAGATTTTAATCTTGGTAACAACAAAACAGATAGTAAACTAAAACTAAAATTTGGTTCAGGAGTTGATAAACCTGAATTTAAAGAGATATATGTACTGCCTGCTCTAGGCTGGAATGCGTATGATAAACTTATGCTAGGTTTTAGTTTTCATAACTACGCCTTAGCCAATAAACCGTTGCAGTATATGGTAATGCCGCTATATTCATTTGAGAAAAAATCATTGAATGGTGTAGCTGCTGTAAGTTACACTATGCCACTAGATGGTGCTGGTGAGCATCTAGTCTTTGGGGCAGATGCCAAGAGTTTTAATTATTTGGAACGGGGTTTTAAGCAAGAGTATAAGTATCTAAAAATAGCTCCGTATGTAGAGTATGCCTTGCCTAAGGCTACCTTGCGAAGCAGTAAAAGCACTTTGCTAAAACTGCAGTATGACCAAATATTTTTACAACCTGATTTCTACATAGAACGAGACACGCTCAATGGTCCAGAAAGTGCTCCGACTGAGAAAAGTAGACAATTTATTACGCTACAGAGTACAACCCAAAATAGTCGAAAGATTAATGGTTACTCGTGGAACCTGATGTTAGAATATGGGAAAGTGAATCTGAATACAGTATTGGGCGATACTGCTAATAAGCAGCCTTGGTATGATGTGTTCGATACAAGCGGTAACTATCTTAGAACTATTAATTATTCTCCTTATTTGGCAGATAGAAAACTGACCGAGTCTATGCTGAGACTAAGCACGGTGATTAAATACAACGTAGATATTGGCTTAAAAAACAAACCAGTTGAAATGAGGCTGTACGGCACCTACTTGTTAAGTGCAATAGGTCAAACACAATATAAAAACACAGTTGGAAGCGTAGATAAAGCAGGTTTATACGATTATCGTTTTGATGAGTATCTAATGCATAGAAATGCGACGTATGGGGTCTTCCAAAACCAAATTTCAAATAGGAGGGACTTCAGTAAGTTTGTCGGCATGGTGGCTAGTAATGAAACGTGGCTGCTAGACTTTCAAGTCTCTGTTCCATTGCCAGGTAAAATTCCTGTGAGGCCATACATAGAGTTTATGGCTTATGAAAATTTAGATAAAGAAACTTGGAATACTACTGGCAAGAAGGTGATATATAATCTAGGTCTAGAGTTGCAAGTGATACCAGATAGGGTAGGAATATTTTTCAACTTAGCCCAATCTAGTGCGGTTACAAACTATCAAGAGAATTCTCTTATCTATCCAGCAAATATTGACGGTTTTGGTGAGCGAATTACTTTTGTGCTAGATCTGAATGGCCTAATGCCAGAGAAACTCAAAAAACAACTAAAATTATTCTAGGGAATTTGCCCCTCGTCCGCAAAAGAATAATATCCTCTATCGGTCACAATGATGTGATCTATGATAGTCATATCTAAGTTTTTGGCTGCAGCTATAAGTTTTTTGGTAAGACTATGGTCTGCCGAGCTAGGAGCTAGGTTGCCACTAGGGTGGTTATGACACAATACTAAGTGCGACGCACTATTTTCTAATGCTGCTTTGAATATACGCTTAGGGTCGGCCACAGTGTATGAGATTCCGCCATCGCTTACTTTTTCGGCTTTTAAAATTCTATTGTTCCTGTTGAGGAATAGTACCCAGAATTCTTCATACTCCTTGTCTTGCAGCATAGGTCTAAAGTAGGAGTAAGCGTCGTGGCTACTTTGAATGAAGTTGTTAGTGGTCTCCGCTTTTTTACGTCTACCACCAAGCTCTATGGCAGCTATTATGGTGATGGCTTTAGCTGGGCCTATTCCGCTTATTTGGCAGAGGTCTTTTATGCTTAGTTTGGCTAGTTGATTGAGGTCATTATTAGCTAGTTGGAGAATGTCTCTAGCGAGGTCTACCGCAGACTTATTGCGTGTACCATTGCCTAATAATATACCTAATAGTTCTGCATTGCTTAGCGTTTCTCGGCCATTAGCAGCAAGCTTTTCGCGGGGTTTGTCATCCTCACTCCAGTTTTTTATAGATATATATTCTGCCAAAATTTTTATAAAATAAAAAGCCCCGACGAATTTCGTCGGGGCTTCAAAAATATGTTTTTATCTATTAGGAAATTATCCTAAAGATGCTACGTGCTTAGCCAACCTACTTTTTAGGTTAGCAGCTTTGTTTTTGTGTATGATGTTTTTCTTTACTAGTTTATCTAGTTTAGAAAAAGTTTCACGCATTACAGTTTCAGCTTCGCCTTTGTCTTCAGAAAGTCTCACTTTCTTTATCCAAGTTCTTGCAGTTTTGTGCTGATACTTGTTCCTCGCTGTTTTAGCTTCGTTACTTCTTATTCTTTTTAGCGTGCTTTTGTGATTTGCCATTTTGTTCGTTTAAAAAAGGTCTGCAAAAGTAAGATTATTATTTAGTATCACTATACATCTTTCAGAAAAATTATGAGAGTGAAAGAACTGGAGTCTTCATGCTCAACATTTAGTATAAAATCTCTAGCCATTATCCAAGCTCATCCTGAGTGCAATCCCACTCATAGGGCTTAGTCTTGGGGATTACTTCTAATGATTTCTCGCTTAATAATACTGTAGTGTCGCTTGGGATAGTACCTTTTATAAAACATCCAGCCCCTATGGTTACATTATCGCCTATGGTGGTGCCCGCTACTATGCTCACATTAGCCCCTATCCATACGTTGTCTCCTATGGATATTCCTTTGGTGTGGCTCTTTTTTCGGTGGTCGTACTTGTAATGATTGGTAGAAGTGAGTATGGTGTTTTGACCTATATTTACATTGTTGCCTAGTACTATGCCTCCGCTCGCGTTTATATAAACGCCAGGATTGTCGCCAGGATCACAGCATATCCCCTTTTTAAGATTAGGCCAATCTACTATTTTGCTTCGGAAATCTACAGGCCATGGGACGTCGCCATTGATTCGAATTATTTTTTGAAAAAAGAAGTACTGACGTAGTATCTGGTAGTTTTTCATATAACCTACTTTTGGTCTTTTATATTGGGGCCACAGCCATTTTACATACCGTCTGAGTATGCTATCGTCTATAGATTCTGCTATGTTTTTTAGTATTCCCAAGCTTATTTTAAAATCCTTCTTTTATTCCAAATCCTAACCAGACCAAAATTCCAGTTAGCACTATTGCAAATATGGTCTTTGCTATTAGGTTTTTGCCAAATAGATAGAAGAAATAATTGAGTACTCCTATTCTCAAAATAACGCCAACTAGTGTAAACCAAGCTAAAGCACTGCGTGTAGTGCCTCCAAGATGATACAAAAGATAAAGTGCTCCTGCTGTGATTGTGAGAAAGAAGAGATTGTAAATCAATTGGACATTGAGCTTATCATACGTCACAAAAGCACTAGAGAATGAGGTAGTAAGATACATCGCAAAGTAAAATGGCATCGTGATTTTTATGTAGATACCAGCCTCGGCCCATTCTTCGCCCAGTAAAAGAAGTGCGATTTGATCTCCCCAAACAGTAAGAACTACCACTGGTATAAGGGCCACCCAAAACATAGTGTCAAACAGTTGGTGAGACATTGCGGCTGTCTGTGCTTTGTCGTTTTTTAGTCTTGCATTGCGTTCAAAAAATACTTGCCCTAGTGCCATAGCAATCATACTCATAGGTAGATAACTCAGTTTGAAAGCATTGGCAAAATAGCCTGTAGCGTCTTGGCCATCAAATGCAGCTATCATAAATACAGGCATACTCGTAGCTAGTATATTTAGAAAAGCGGCTGGAGTGCTATATAGAGAAAAGGACTTATGTTTTTTAGCTAGGTTTATTAGGTCACTCTTGGTTGTATTGAGTATTTTTATGGGGTAGATAAATAGTAAATGAAAAAAGGCTATAATCTGAGAAAGCACTTGTCCTATGACAAGACCGTTTCCTGCTATTTTTATAAAGGGATGTAGCAATTTATAAGATGTGCCACTTACAGAGCTTAGAACTCTATTGTTAGAGATAGTCTTGTACTTACGTTGTCTATTGCCCCAAGATACCAGCGTCTCAGCACTGCCCATGAGCCAGATTGCGAGTGGTACGAAATAGAGAATATTGGGCTGGGAGATGTTAAAAAGAGATGCAATAGACTCTTTAAGGCAGAGAACTACTAAGAATAGGATTGTACTTATCAAAAAATTGAGCCATAGGCTAAGACGAACAATGTCTTCAGCTTCAGTTTCCTCATCTACTGCGACTATAGCTAGCTCGTATCTTAGGCCTGCTATCACTGTACCTATGCCCGCTAGTTTTACGAAAATTTCTAGTGAGCCAAACTGAGCTGGAGAATACATTTTTGCCAAAAAGTACAATGCCCCAAAACTGACAGCTTGTGCCATAAGCGAGCCACTAAATAATGTCCCGGCATTTTTAAAGAAATCGGTTTTAAATAACTTCAATAGGACAAAGGAAATCTTTTATAATCATTTTTGAGTATACCTGTATGGATTCTTGTTATGCTAAAAGTGCTGAACATATAGGAGTAGTAGCCAACGAAGGTGAATAGCAAAACAATATACCTAACGGCCATTCTTTTTATAACGCTATTTGCGGTATGGTACAAAGACGAAACTCCCGAAGTAAAAAAGAGCAAGTACCCGTAATGTAGTGAGACAGACGCTATATAAAGCTTGCTTTATAGGCTGCAATCCGTGTGTTAAATAGGTTAGCTACTGAATTGGCTACTCCTGTAATACCCCTTATTAGGCACTTCAAATACAACGATCCACTTATCACTCAGTTCAGAAGCTATAGAAACGGGCACGCTAGAATGGTTTTCGCCTCGGTTTAATACGTGATGATAAGTTTCTTTACTATTCTCGTTTCGCTATCCGATACATTAAGATAGTATACTCCAGAAGTAAGACTCGAAAAGTCCATTTGATCCTTAAGTATTCCGCTACCTATTTCCATTCCCTTAGAATCTAGTAACTGGTAATATGTGAAACCATCGTTTTGCACTATGGAGATTAATCCGTTGCTTGGGTTTGGGTATATGGTCGTAGTTTCTGCATTTAACGGAAAGATGTAGTTGGTGATAGCAGTATCACATAAAGTAAACCTTTGTCTAGAGAATCTCAGTTCTGCATTATTTGTATACTTCTCTATGCTATTGGGGTATCCAATGGATGGCCAAGTTGCAGCGTTCTCATTAGGGGGTACATTATCTAAATACAGAGAGCTTAGTTGCAGTGAAGTAGTCCCATCGGGGCGAGCAGTTCCTTTTATATTATTCCCAAATTCATAGTGGCCATTGCCAGCTAAAAGGTACAATCCTTTAAAGAAGGATGTGTTCGTAACCTCATTGCCAATAAACAACTGTGAATCACTAGGTATGGATGAATTCATGAATATTCCATAGCTTTCTGCTCTGTTCCTAAATATAATATTGTGTGGTCCATTAATACCGTGAGAATCATCGATTACAATATTTTGTACCACATTGCCCTCGCATAAATTAGCGTAAGGATAGTTGCCATGAAATACTAAATCTCCAGCCGCATCGCTGGGTAGTGATGTCCCTTCCCAAAAAGGGTCTCTAGAATAGTTGTATGATATCACATTGCCATTCGCTCCACTTTGTAGTAAAATAGAATGCCTTAATTGCGAAAAAGTATTATCGCTTACTAGGCATTCGCTGTTAGTAAATTGGAGCACTATTCCATAGCCGCTTACACCTCCACCGTAGTCTGCAGACTTGGTGAGATAGTTGCCTATAATAGAATTATGAAGCCCTCTGGAGCTGCTTATGTGTGCGAAATCGCACAACTCACTCGACACACATTTAATGAGGCAATTGTATGCGTAGTTTAAACCTATATTGGAAGTGTTAGATGCTGATGAATCTAAACGCAGGATACTAATGTTTTCTACAGATGCGTTAGTTATGGGTTCTGTAATAAAGAAATGCGGGTCGTTTTCTGCTAAATATTCTCGTCTTAATTTATTGTCTAGGAAAAGCGTGTCGCCAGTTTGATTTTTTATTTTCACCACTTGTCCTGTGGAGTACCATGCCCAGCTAGAGAATATCTTGCTGCTATCTGTATCTGCTATTATGATGATTTTGTCTGGACTAAACGAGCCTCCGTTTTTAAGAACCAAATAGTTTTTCCCTTTCAAAGATTGTTTTACGGCTACAGGATCTTTTGAGGTAGTTCCGTGTAACTGAATGCAATCGCTTTCGCCAATTTCGTCAAAGATGAATTGGGTACTTCTTCCATTGCCTTTTATAGAAGTGTTTGATTTAAGAACTATCGGGTCTAGAAATAGAAATATGCCAGAAGGAAAGGTGAAAGTGGTAGGTTGTGTTATGGCTGCAATGGCATCGTTTAGTCTAGAGCTGTTGTCATTTGCAGAGCTATCACTATTCAATCCTAAGTCCGTTACGACATCTATTTCGACAAAGCTATTGTCTATGGGTTGTGTTAATCCACATTGACTCCAGTCGCTTAGTCTGTCTTGCGGTATGTCTTGAGCAAATGTGCTTATTGTAAAAAAGAAAAACGATAGAATAAGGGTGTAACGTAGCATAAGTAAACAAATATAGGGTTTCTAAATGTCCTTGTACTACTATCTACCTCCCTAGATTAAATCTTTCTATCTCGTCCGAGTAGAAAGTTTTGGTATCGTAGTCGTCTAGTATTTTTCTTCTTCCATTAGATCTCATAACACCTGTCATTCTTCCGGTACCCCCTGGCATAGCACCTAATATTATGTCGACCCTCTCACGTTTTGCTCTATCTATGGCTATCACTACTTCTTTTAGACACACATGTTCCTCTTTGCAATATATCTCGCAGTCTATCGAGTCTTTTAAGGTGGCAATGTCCTTAGTGAAAGTAGTAAAGCCTATTTGGCTTATTTCTATGCTTATGCTATCTGATTCTTTTACCTCTTCGGTGGCTGTTAGCTCAAACCTGCCTTCTACATTGGTAAATGCTCCGCCTATTTTACGGTTATTTTTAAAAAGAATGACGGTAGCGAAAGCTACTTTATTTTCGTCTGAAAGACTATCTAAGACTACACCTGTTATTTTCATATTTTCAATGGTTCTCACATTTTCATCTACTGTATTATCTGTAGTCTCTGTCTGAGCTATAGCAAGTTTTTCTTGCACACTCAGCATTAGTGTGAGTATAGCTGCTGCCGCAGCATATCTCATTCGTATGTACCAAGGCTTAGTGGGAGCAGGGCTGTCTACCCTGTCTGTCTGTATCCGTATGCACATACTGCCATTATTCTCCTCATACTTATTCCATATTTCTTCGTCCGAGGTATTGCAAACGTCGTATACTGTTTTTACGCACTTTTGGCAATGTCTACCTTGCTCATTTGTAGTCATGGTATTCCAGTTTTCGTGGCAGGGTTCTACTATTTGTATCTTTTGCATCTTATTCAAAGTTATGGAGCTAGTCTCATTTTTAAAAGCACAAATTAAGTAGCGGAGCCCTTTGGTTTACCAAAGTGCATATAGGTTAGGCAATAAGATACTTAAAACTTGAGTTCGATTATTATTTTGGATTCAGAACATCTTTAAATAGTGAGTTTCGAGAGAAAGGGGTGAAGGAATAGCGAGCTATTCCAAGACAGTTTTAGGAAGAAAATGGCTGTTTAAATGTGTAATCGACCTGTTTTGTCCATAAAACCTCGTGATCATCATTGTTTTATCTTGATATAGCTCGCTATATCTGCACTAAAACCTCTCGCCTCCAATGTTTTATGAAAATCTGTATCTCAAAAGAATAGTCGAACTCAAGTTTAAAGATAAATTTGCAGCAAAGTATCTGATATGTCCGAAGAACATTTTAAAAACGTAATTTCTCACGCCAAAGAGTACGGCTTTGTTTTCCCAAGTAGTGAAATCTACGATGGCCTAGCGGCTGTATATGACTATGGACAAAATGGGGTAGAGCTCAAGAAAAACATACGTGAGTACTGGTGGAAGAGTATGGTGCAGCTCCACGAGAATATAGTGGGCATAGATGCATCTATATTTATGGCTCCACAAGTATGGAAAGCGAGTGGGCACATAGATGGCTTTAGTGACCCGATGATAGATAACAAGGATTCTAATAAGAGATACAGAGCAGATGTGCTTATAGAAGACTATCAAGAAAAATATAGAGTCAAAAATCAGAAGGAAATAGATAAGGCGAAGAAGCGTTTTGGTGACGATTTTGATGAAGCAGAGTTTGTAGCTACTAATCCTAATATAGCTCGTAATAATGCTAAAATAGAAGAGATAGATGCTAGGCTAAAAGATGGCCTAGAGAACGATCTAGACAAAGTGAAAGCTTTGATAGAAGAGCTGGGCATAGCTTGCCCAGTGAGTGGAAGTAAAAACTGGACAGATGTACGCCAGTTTAATCTGATGTACAGCACGCAGATGAGTGCTACAGATGGTGAGAGCCAGATCTACTTAAGACCGGAGACGGCTCAAGGGATATTTGTAAACTACCTCAATGTACAAAAGACAGGTAGAATGAAACTTCCTTTTGGGATAGCACAGACGGGTAAGGCTTTTAGAAACGAGATAGTTGCTCGCCAGTTCATTATGCGTATGAAGGAGTTTGAGCAAATGGAGATGCAGTTTTTTGTAAAGCCGGGCACAGAGATGGAATGGTATGCGTACTGGAAAGAGCAAAGACTAAAATGGCATACGAATCTAGGGACTAACCCTGCAAAGTATCGCTACCATGACCATGTGAAAATGGCTCATTATGCTAATGCAGCGGTGGATATAGAATATGATTTTCCATTCGGTTTCAAAGAAGTGGAAGGGATACACTCCCGTACAGATTTTGATCTAAAGCAACACGAAGAGCACACAGGCAAAAAGCTTCAATATTTTGATAATGAAAGCAACGAGAGTTATGTACCCTATGTGGTAGAGACGAGTATAGGGCTAGATAGAATGTTCCTAGTACTAATGAGTAATGCACTGGAAGAAGAAGATTTAGGAGAAGGGAAAACAAGGACTTTACTTAGACTTCCGGCAGCATTGGCTCCGTATCAATGTGCTATTCTTCCGCTGATGAAAAAAGATGGACTTCCAGAAATGGCACGTAAGGTTATGAAAGATCTGAGTCTAGATTTCAACTGTTTCTACGAAGAGAAAGATGCTATAGGCAAGCGGTATAGAAGACAAGATGCTATAGGTACGCCTATCTGTATCACTATAGATCACGACAGTTTAGAAGACGAGTCAGTAACCATCCGGTACCGTGATTCTATGGAGCAAAAACGTGTAAAAGTAAGCGAGCTAGAAAGCATCATCACCCAGGAGGTGAGCATGAAAGAGCTGCTCAAGGGTTTGGTGTAGATAGTAGCAGAATACATCGCTGAGATGTAAAGCTAAGAAACATTGGTGCTCTATCTCCCGTCAACGTCCCTTGCAAGGGACGTTGAGGTTAGCATGTCAAGTGCTGCCTGGAACTATTCTCTTTAAACAAAAAAAGCATTCGCCGCGGCGAATGCTTTACTATAATTTCAATATAAGTTAAGATTAATAATCTTCATCGTACACGTCTGTTCCCTCGTCATCGTACGATTCTTCTTCTATTTGTTTTTTAGATACTAATGTGCCATCTGCTTTGTATATGGCTATGTAGCTTGCATCCTCACTGTCTAGTTGTATTTCGTAGGTAGGAGCTCCTTTGGCGGAGTCTATTCTATTTACTAAAGATATTTCCAGTCCAGGGTTTGCTTTTTTTACGATAGCTGCGAGTACAGCGGGCATTTTTTCTGGGTCTAGGGATACGTTAGTGGTAGTCCAAACTCCAGCAGCTGTAAACATTGCTTCTGTCCAGTCTTCCCCATTCATAAATAATGCTTTAAAATTTGTAGATTCTTTTTCCCATTCTACGTCCTGAGCTTTAGGGTACTTGGTTGTTAGTGTTTTTTTAACGACACCAGGAACTTGGGCGGCAGGTACAGATTGAGCATATGCCGAGATGCTCATAAATACTGCACATAGCAGTATAAGTGTTATTTTTTTCATTTTGTTTCTGTTTCTAAAAAAACATAAAAATTGAGTAGCATATATGTGATGCTAACTCATACTCAAAAGTATCTCTATTGACTATAGGTAGTATATCTCGAAATGTAATTTTTCGACGAAATGCGGTTTGTGGTGCATGTTTTAGGCTAAGTATTTGAACTTCAGATAGAAGTATTTTAAAATAAATGTTTTGATAGTTGTTTGCTACGAACTATTTGTGCAATAATTCCCATTATTACATAAATTAGTCTATATTTGAGATAACTACTTGTTATTCTTATTATGAAATTACTACAACCCTTAGGTTTATGTATCTTGTTTTTCTTGTGCTTTTCAGTCACTTTCGCTCAATGTAAAGATGGCTCTGTAGATTTTACTTGGGAAGGAGCCTCTTATGGCTCTCAATCTGAGATAACCGCTGGTGATACTAGTGAGTCTTGGACCATTACCGGTTGCTCTACACCTATCGTTGTCGATTTTACTATTTTAGATCCTGATGATATTTGGGATCAAGTGAAAACCGAATCAGATGGGACCTATGGTTCTGGTTATGTTACGCTTTGGCTAGATAATTACAATAACGGAGTGTCACCCAATACGCCGTACTCTCCAGGAGATGAGTTGGTTGCTATTTGGGATTGTAACAAGGAGTTTTTCCTGAAAGACTTTTTGATTACAGATATAGATGCCTCTAATCTAAGTCTAGCTCCAGGAGGAAGTAATGCATTTCATGATAGAATCATCATTACCATGTATAACGAGGGAGTGAAAGTAAATGCACTATTCAGAGAAGCAGATTCTGCCGTTTCTACTTATCAAATAAGAGGAGATACTATAGATGCAGATTGGATTAGTGGTATAGATAATGGATGCAGTCCTTTGGATGATGAAGGAACTTTATATGTAAGTAGCGATGGTCCTATCGATAGTTTGGTAGTGCGATACATAGCAGGACCAGACGAACTGTACCCTGCACAGCAAGGTTTAGCATTTGGTAATTTTACGGTGTGTTGCTATATCCCAGATATGGATGGAGATGGTATCTCTGACATCATAGATATAGACGACGATGATGATGGTATAGCAGATGTACAAGAAGTGTGCGGCAGCAGTGCTACTTCTTTTAGTTGTTTGGCTGGCGGTTCAGATTATTTTGAAGATGACGATTTTG
>JBDNFQ010000198.1:0-10655 GCA_041689715.1 Bacteroidia bacterium | reverse complement strand
AACTGGTACATTGGATTTTACAAGACAATCAAGATTTTAAAGGCTCTGTTTTAGACATAGGCACAGGCAGTGGCTGCATTCCTTTAGTATTAAAAAAACATTGGCCAAAAGCACAAATAAGCGGATGCGATATAAGTGCCGAAGCTATCGATACAGCTCAGCAAAGCAGCAATGAATTGAAGCTAGAAGTGAACTTTTTTCAAAAGGACATTCTACAAGAGGACATAAATACATATGATATTATCATCAGCAATCCGCCATACATAACCAACTTTGAAAAAGACAAAATGCATAAAAATGTGTTGGAACACGAACCTCACATTGCTCTATTTGTGGATGATTCCGACCCTTTAAAATTCTACAAAAAAATAGTGCAAATAGCTAGTAAACAGAGAACTGCATGTTATTTTGAGACAAGTGAATACCATAGAGAGCTATTAGATTCTTGGCTCACAGAAAACAATTATAACTTCGAGTGGCAACTCGATTTTCAAAAGAAAAACCGGATGTTAAAAGTGAGTTGGTAAACTCAAAACATCCACTTCTCAAATTATCCCCAAATAAGAAGGATAAATGTGGGTATTTTGCCTTTAATATAGGCTAATAATAAGGGTATTACCAATAAATTGCACGCCAAATAAACATTCTAATAGATGAATTCGGAAAACGAGAAAATAATTCCAATTAACATTGAAGATGAAATGAAAACTGCTTACATCGATTATTCGATGTCGGTTATTGTTTCGCGTGCTCTACCAGATGTACGAGACGGTCTTAAGCCAGTACACAGACGGGTACTTTATGGCATGAGCGATCTAGGACTTGCCAGCAATAGATCATATAAAAAATCAGCTAGAATAGTAGGAGAGGTCCTAGGTAAGTATCACCCACATGGAGATACTTCTGTATACGATGCGATGGTACGTATGGCTCAAAGTTGGAGTCTACGCTATCCGATGGTAGATGGGCAGGGTAACTTTGGAAGTATAGATGGTGATCCACCTGCTGCTATGAGATACACGGAGGCTAGAATGAGAAAACTGGCTGAAGAAATGCTCGCGGATATAGATAAGGATACGGTAGATTACCGTCCTAACTTTGATGATAGTCTTAGCGAACCAACCGTATTGCCAGCTCGTATACCTAACCTATTGGTAAACGGTGCATCGGGTATAGCGGTGGGTATGGCTACCAATATGGCTCCGCATAACCTAAGTGAGGTTATTGACGGCACGGTAGCTTATATAGATAATAATGACATAGATATAGATGGTCTAATGGAGCATGTAAAAGCTCCAGATTTTCCGACAGGCGGTATTATATACGGTACAGAAGGTGTAAAATCTGCATTTGAAACCGGTAGAGGACGTATCGTGATGCGTGGTAAAGCTGAGTTTGATGTCACTAAGACAGGACGAGAGCAAATCGTTATCACAGAAGTTCCCTACCAAGTAAGTCCATCACAAATCATAATAAAAGCAGTTGACTTAGTAAATGATAAGGTCATAGAAGGCATAAGTGAAGTAAGAGACGAGAGTGGCCGACAAGGACTGCGTATTGTTTTTGATCTTAAGCGTGATGCAATACCTAACATAGTATTGAATAAACTATATAAGTACACACCACTACAAACTAGTTTTAGTGTAAATAATATAGCCCTTGTAAAAGGTAGACCGGAGATGTTAAATCTTCGAGATATGATACGCCACTATGTAGAGCACCGTCATGAGGTTGTGGTGCGTAGAACCGAGTATCTACTAAAAGAAGCACTGAAGCGTGCTCACATATTAGAAGGACTTACTATAGCTCTAGATAATCTAGATGCAGTAATTAAGCTTATTAGAGCGTCCAAAAATGGTGAGGAAGCACGTGCTGGCTTGATGAAAGATTTCAAACTTTCAGAAATACAAGCTAAAGCCATACTTGATATGCGTCTGCAGAAACTTACCGGTCTAGAAATAGACAAAGTGAGAGCGGAGTACGCAGAGTTAATGGCAACTATTACAGACTTAAAAGACATTTTAGGAGATGAAGCTCGTAGAATGCAAATCATTAAAGACGAACTTTTAGAAATGAAAGAGAAGTATGGAGATGAGCGTAGGACTGCTATCGAATTTGACGCAGGAGAAATAAATATAGAAGACCTTATAGCAAACGAGGAGATGGTTGTAACTATCTCAAGTATGGGCTATATAAAACGTACACCGCTTACTGAATACAAATCTCAAAGTAGGGGTGGCGTAGGCAATAAAGGAGTAAAACATAGAGATAAAGACTATGTCGAAAATCTCTTTGTCACGATGACACATAACTATATCTTACTCTTTACAGACCAAGGGCGTTGCTTCTGGATGAAAGTGTACGAAATACCTGTCGGTAGTAAAGTATCACAAGGTAGAGCCATACAAAACTTGATTAATATACCTGCAGACGATACTGTACGAGCTTTCGTAGCTACAGGTAACTTGAAAGATGAGGAGTACGTGAACAATAATTTCATCGTAATGTGTACTAAAAATGGTACAATTAAGAAAACCTCACTAGAGCAGTATTCTAGACCAAGAACTAATGGTATAAACGCAATTACTGTAAGGGATGGTGACCAACTGCTAGAGGCTAAACTTACTGATGGAACCGCAGAAATACTGCTTGCAAAGAAAAGTGGTAAGGCTATACGCTTTAATGAAGAGAATGTGAGGCCTATGGGCAGAACAGCCTCTGGAGTAAGAGGAGTAAGGCTAGAAAGCGATACCGACGAGGTGATTGGCATGGTATGTGTAAACTCTAATATGGAGGATACCACTATTATGGTAGTATCTGAAAAAGGATACGGAAAACGTACCAACATAGATGATTATAGAATCACTGGTAGGGGAGGCAAAGGAGTAAAAACTCTGAGCGTAACCGAAAAAACAGGAGCTCTAATCTCAATGAAGGATGTAACCAATGAGAATGACCTCATGATCATTACAAAACTGGGCATTACCATCCGTATGAAAATGGAAGATGTACGAGTAATGGGAAGAGCCACTCAAGGAGTTAGACTCATAAAAGTAAGAGACAAAGACGATATTGCCTCTGTAGCCAAGGTACCAAAGGTAGAAGAGGAAGATGATAACCTTGATAATACAGAATCTGGAGAAGAGGATAACCAGGACTCAGATTCTACCACAAACAATGAAACGAATGAAACAAACAATGAAGAAAATGAAGATTAAGTACAGCTATCTAATATGTATAGCACTTTTATTTACTGGTTATACTGCGAAAGCACAAAACTTTACAGTAGAATCTATGAAAATGGAGCTGGAAGATATTACTAAACCAGATTCAGATAAAAACTATACTGATTTATTAAAGTGGGCTAAAGAGTCACATCAACATCCTAAGACTAGTAATGACCCTAAAATGTGGTATTACAGGGGGTTAACCTACTTAAAGGTAGCTGGATTGAACAATGAGCTTAGTAAAGCGAATCCAGATGCAATAAAAATTGCACTCAATTCTTTTAATAAAGCCATAGAGACTGATACAAAGGATAAAGTAACTAAGCAGGCTAAGACTAATTTACTAAATGTTGCTATTGGACTATACAATACGGGCTATACAGCTTATTCTGCAGAGGACTTCGCTACAGCATATACAGACTTTAGTCTTGCATTACCGCTAATAAAGTATGATGTAGATGGATTACTAAAACAAAATAACCTGACTGCCGAAGTACTGGAACAAATGATGGCTTTCTCTGCTATGAATAATGGAGAAGATAAAAAAGCTATCAGTGCATTAGAAGCTTTAGTAAAGAAAAAATCACTAGAATCTAGTATTTATACAAATTTAGCTAAGCTACATTTAAAAGGAGAGGATACTACATCGGCACTTGCGGTTATACAGTCTGGTAAGCAGATTAACGAAACCGATAAGAACTTGATTAATATGGAGTTAGATATCTATCTGAAGCAGGGTAAAAGTAAAGAGCTAATTACTAAATTAGATGCTGACATAGCAGATGATCCAGGAAACACAATATACTATTTTGCTAGGGCAATCAGTTATGAAGGTCTAAACGAGACAGAAAAAGCTGCCGCCGATTATGATAAAATTCTAGAGATAGACCCAGAATACTATGACGCTTCCTATAATAAGGGGGTTATGTATCTTAACAAGAGATCTAAAATAGTAGATGAGTTGAACGGTGAGTATAAGCCAAGTATAATTGGGAAGAAAGAAGCGGAGATTAACGAATTGTATAAACTAGCTTTGATACAATTCGAAAACGTATTCGAAAACAACGATAAAATGGTAACAAAAGACAAAGTAGAACTGGCAGGTACAATGAAGAAAATGTACGCTCGGTTAGAAATGATGGACAAATACAATGCTATGAAGGATTTTGTAGAAGATAACAAATAACTTAGTAATATAAAAATATTTAATACTGTTATTAACCATGACAGTGAATCGGGAGTCCCTCAAAGAGCTCCCTTTTCTTTTACACCTTTTAGTTAACATAATATAAATTATGTGCTAAAATAATAGCAGATACTTTACAGACATAACAACCCAGGTTTATCTTTGTGTATGATTAAAACATTCCGAATTACAAGCTACCTTGAAGGTATATCGTACCTACTACTTCTAGGAGTTGGAGTTCCACTGAAGTACATAGCAGGAAATGATTCATTAGTGAAAGCTCTAGGTATGCCACACGGTATACTGTTTATGGCTTATATATTTCTAGCCATAATAATAAAGCAAAAAATGAATTGGGATGCTAAAACAATGATTATCGTATTATTAGCCTCTGTAATTCCTTTTGGAACATTCTACGTAGATAAAAAATATTTACAATAAATTCTGTGCCTCATTAATTGAATGTACGCTATAGTAGTTTTATTGTCACGAATTCACATTAAAAAGTTCCAAGGATAACTAGGAGCTTTTTTGATATACATTTGAACTATCGCACTATTAAAAGGACTTCTTATTGGTATGAGTACAGCCTTTATATTAGGGCCTGTATTCTTTACTTTGCTCCGCAACTCATTGCAGAAAGGCGTGAAAGATGGATTAATCACTGCTCTTGGTATTGTAGTTAGTGATATTGTTGTAGCTGGCATCTGCTACTATTTTGCTGGAAGTTTTCTTGGTCTATATGTGGAGTTACCCATCGTTAAGTTCATAGCTGCCGCCATTCTTATCTCATTTGGTATTTCTTTTATTAGAAAACCAGTTAACGAAATTGCAGGAAATCCTATACAAGCAACAAGGGCTCGATTCAGGTCTTTTGCACAAGGATTTATAGTCAACTTTGCAAATCCGGCTGTTTTCCTACTTTGGATTGCCTTTATCACACTTGCTGAATCTTCCTACTCCTCTCCTGCCGATATTAGCATTTATTTAATTGGTATTTTATTGGGCATTTTTATTACAGATGCAGGCAAATCCCTTGGTGCTGCAAGACTTGCACCTTATTTAAAATCAAGCAGGCTTAAGAAGATCTTCAAAGTTTTAGGAGTAGGACTGCTAGGAGTTGCTTCATACCTTATATATCAAGGGGTAGTCCAGTTCGTGTAACTTCAGCAAAATCAACTTACTCTTGGAGTGTCCAGTATTTTTTAGGTACTTACGAGTAATTGCGTGACGAATAAATTTTAAAAATATGTGGTCAACGATTATTTGAATAGATAATCTCGTTTTTTATTTACCCCAGATTCTATTCCACAAGGTGCTGAGCATCTTATTCATTAGTTCCCCATCTGGTTCTGGACGTTGTGCGGCAGCACTAACTCCTAAAGGCGTATCCGTAAGCTGATAACCAAAGCTATATAACGGTTTATCTCCTAAGTACATTGGCCCAAAGCGGGTATCATTATATACTAGCGTATCAGGATTATCATTATCTATAACATACCATCCCTTTGAAAGAAAATTTAATCGGTTCAGTACATCATCACCTGTGTACCTATTCACCAGATCATGATTGGTCTTTATAGTATGGAATTCGACATCTTTATCCTTATCAAAGATAGAATACAGACCTGAGTATAACACTGTGTCTCCATCTGCTGTAGCACTCCATAGGAAAGTATTCATAGGTGTAGGTACTGTAGTTAATCTGCTGTAAACTAAACCTTTAGATTTCAGATTATCCTCAAACACATTAAAAGTATACCATTTAGCTCCTAGTGACCATACCATATAAAGACAGCTAATCATTATACCTACCCAGTTTAAGTATTTACGAGTACTCGACTGCCTAGGATAAAACATTGCTATAATAACAATGACCAAAAAAGGGACAGTATACAGTGGATCTATGACAAAAATATTATTCCATGCTAGCTTGTA
The DNA here is from genome assembly GCA_041689715.1 of Bacteroidia bacterium. Taxonomy (GTDB): domain Bacteria; phylum Bacteroidota; class Bacteroidia; order NS11-12g; family UBA9320; genus UBA9320. The sequence continues at coordinate 4,304 of JBDNFQ010000198.1, read as the reverse complement.
CGGCAACGGCCACAATAGCTGTGTACCCCAAGTAGTATGACAATCAAGCAGCGGGTGAGTGATAAGACTCCAAAAAAAGAGCTTAGTCCACTCCCACTTTGAGGCTTTACTCAGATCATATTCATTTTTTAAGATAAAATAAAGGAAAAATGTGTATACAACAGCCAGTACACTAATAACCCAAGGATTACCTATACTGAGTGCAGGATAAGCTAGTATAACTCCTACTAGAGTAGCCAGTAAAATCTTTTCCTTCTGAATGAGTAACCAAGCCAAAATAGGTGCAAAAATCACACTGAATAATAGGCTATGAGAGAACCCACGATGAAGTTCATTCGCTTTTAGAGAATCAAAGATAAATGACTGATAAACATCTAGATCTGGAATAGTGCCAGCTATAGCTCCCCAGAGCATTGCCTTGTTCCCTATTTTTTTTCCTAGTACAACCTCTCCTACTGCTGCTCCTAGTACTATTTGTGTAAGCGAGTCCATTTAAGACTTATAATATTCTGCTTTAAAAGGCTTTCTAAGTTCAAAAGTATTGGGTTTTAGATTTCCTACAAATGGTTTCAATAGAGCATTTTTTACTTTATTTCTGTGCTTAGCATAGAATTTCATTTCTACAGGTAATGCTCCTACTCCACTCTTTATCTCTTCGGCAGTTCTGCCTATTTTCAGCTGCTTAGCTTTTATTTCAATAGCATGTTTGATGAAATCGTATAACATACGCTGATAGACTGAATACTCTTGATTATAATCGTAATCCAGTCCGATAAAGTTCCCATCTAGTATATCGTCAAATGCGGTTGCAGTACTAAAACCAATGAGCCTCTCTCCAAGGTAGTACCCGTTAAAAAAGAAATTATCTCCTAAAGCTCTTTTAATTTCGAGTAAAGTACGTGCATTTAGTCTCCCAAAACTAAAACTAGCACGATCTACAATAGTACTATAGAGCTCATCTATTTGATCCAGCCTCTCTGTAATAGTATCTACTGTAAACTCTTTAATAACCAATGAATCAGATTTTATTAAAACTTGTTTTGCTTTAGTTCTAAACTTTGAATTAAGTTCACTTAGATAGTCCTCAAAATTCTTCCAATCTTGTTTTAAAGTAAGCACCATGTTGACGTCTATGTTTATCTCTGAACAGCCTTTCTCTTTCAAATAAGCCATACTCTCAAAAGATTCTGGCCAAAACTCCTTAATCATTGTAATGCTGATTCGTTGACCTTGTTTTTTAGCTTTTAGATGTATCTCATCTATGGCCATATTCAAGGAATCTAGTGCCACTTCATTGGGTACCTCATCGTTAAAAAGATAGCCATTCTCACCACTGGCAAAAGCATTGCCACATATCAGGATTCTAAGATCTAAGGAATTAATTAGTGATTCTGGAAGCATCCCTCCCATTCGTTTTATTAATGCCTTCGTGTCTATATCTGCTGAAGTAATCTTAATTATTTGACAATAAGCAACTCCAATGGGTACGTTCTGATCTGCATAGAAAATTAAATACCTAAAGTCGTAAAAATATAACCCTTCTTCTATTGCTTTAAGGTAGTCTAAGTTTAGGTAAACATTTTTAGATCCGATCACTTCATTCCAGTGTTCCTTATCTATTTGATTTACAGAGGTATAGAACCGAGTTTCTACATCCACAGTGGGATTAGTTGTATTACAAAGCGTCAAAGGATTATTTTAATATAGTTTGTATGTGATTATCCAAAACACCGAAGATCTTGTCTTTGTTTTCTGTCACATCAAAAACTACTTTTAAATCCTTATCTATCACCAATACTTGTGGGAAGTGCTTTGTTATCGATGTTTTTAATTGGTCGCTGTACGCTTTTGAATTGACTATATGGGTGAAATTAAATGGAAACCTGTTCAATGACTTTTGAACCGTAGCTTCGTCTTCATCGCTTAGAGCAATAAAATTGACCTTATCATTTCCTTCGTATTTAGACACAAGTTCATTCAACTCTGGTATCTCACGTATACAATCTCCACACCAAGTGGCCCACACACATACTATAGTAACATCCCCTTTTAGGTCCTTTTGTGTTATGGTTTCGCCTTCCAAAGTGGTAAATGTAAAGTCAGGTATAACCTTTCCGTCATTAGTATTACAGGCAAAACTGGAAAGGCTAAAAAGTGCTAAAAGTGCTTTTTTCATTTTATTTTGGACAAACGTATAGTTTGTAAAACGAATGAGACCAAAAACTTCGACAAGCAAGCCTAGTTTTTGGTCTCATTGAATATTAATATATTGAATTCTATCTTAGTAAATGTATCTCCCCATTGTAATAATACCACTTGGTTTGTTTAGGATTTGTAAACTGTATCATATAAACGTAAACACCTTGCTGTGCGGGTTTACCTCTATACTCACCATCCCATTTTTTATTTACATCTTCTGTGTAATAGACTTGCTCTCCCCATTGGTTGAATATGGTCATTTTTAGTTTTGCTACTCCTTGGGTCAATCCGCCTAAACCGTAGGTATCATTTAAACCATCGCCATTAGGAGAAAATACATTGGGTATATGTACGAAAAGATCAGCATTTACATAGATGTATTTGATGACTTCATCTTCACAACCATTTGCATTGGTAGCCAATAAAGTTACAACATAGGTGCCAGAATCTGTAAAAGGATGGAATACAGGAGTCCCACTATATATTCCTCCGTCGCTTGTAGACCAATCCCATTGTACTACATCTGAACTAGAACTATCTCTAAAAGTTACAAATTCTGTCAGGTTACTTGGGTCATCTGGGGTATAATAGAAATCTGCAACTGGATTAGCAAATACGGTAACCAATGTTCCGATTAACAAGGAATCTTTACACCCTTTGTCTGAAGTGCCTATTACTTTTAGTGAGTAGCTTCCGGCAGTTGCATAAGTATGGGTTGGTTCAAAACCGGCATTGGAACTTCCGTCACCCCAAAACCACATATAGCTGCTAATTACATCAGGACTTGGTATGATACTGTTGTTTGTAATCGTTACCTCAAATGGTTCACAACCTTCATACTCATCTAGAGTAGCATCTATAATGGGCAAAGGATTAATCACAACATTAGATACTATAGTATCCTTACAACTTCTGTCTGTAGTTACTATTTGTTCTATACTATATGTACTAGCAGTTGGAAATTGATAACTAATCGTAGTGCCAGATTGTACTGTACCGTCTACTTGCCACACAGTAGTTACAATACTTCCTGCGGTAACACTTGCTGTCGAAGTGATATTTGTTACTTCTCCTAAACATAGTTGGGTAGCACTAAATCTAGCTATAGGAAGCGGATGTACTGTTACTTGTTTTTGAATAGAATCTTTACATCCCTTATTACTTTCTATGCGTAGCTTTACCTGGATACCACCAGCTACAATAGTTGGTATTGATGGATTTTGATCTGTACTTACCTGTACACCATTTGCAAACCAGTTGTAGCTAATTATGCTACTTGGTGCTGCAATGCTAGAATTATCTGTAGGTGTTAGATTAATATTGTTACAAACTGAAGCAATGAAGAAGTTCGCACTTGGAGCAGTGAAAGACTCAAAACTGTCAGTTCGTGATATATCACATCCGTTTTTAGAAATTACATCTAAGTTTACCACAATAAAACCGTCAGTGGTAGAAGTATAATTAAACATAGAATCTGTAGATGCTATATTACCATTCACAGTCCAAGTATATGTAGCCAAACTATCTAGACCTAGCGAGTTAGTAGAACTTATACTCTGAGTGGTTCCTTGGCACCCATCTACAAGGTTAAGTGCAGTGATTTCAGGATTGGTTATTAGGACTGTTTTCGTAGTATCTGTGACACAATTTTTATCCGAGGTCAAAGTCAGTGTAACTGTTTTTAATCCCCCGGTTGTGTATCTAATCTTTTCAGTCGCAGCACTCCCAAAGAAGCCATCACTAAAGCTCCAATCTCTTGTATATACACCAGTGCTTACCGATGACAAATCTGTAAACAGAGTGCTATCTCCAAAGCAAGTTTCACTATACCTAAAGTTAGGAACTACCAAAGGATGTATAGCAATAATTTGCGTAAACGTATCTCTGCAGAAGCTATCCTGCTCCATCACCAGCTGTACAGTCACATCTCCAGCAGATGTGAAAGTGCTTGAGTAATTATAAGTATAAGCAGTATCCAAGGTAGATATGTACCAAGCAGTGTCGGTAAAATTTCCTCCTTGTAATACCGTAGTGTTAGTAAAAGCATTACCAAAACCAAGGCACGTGTCATTATAAGAAAAGGATACATCCAAAGCAGGGTATTT
>JBDNFQ010000197.1:0-2445 GCA_041689715.1 Bacteroidia bacterium | reverse complement strand
GTTTCACGATTGAGCTTATCTATTTAAGATAACCTAATGCAGGAGGTTTCATCCTTTTTTGTGTAGCCCGTAGGAGAATCAAACATCAGGATTCATATGAAATATGACCAAACATTCGAATCGTGTCTTTAACAAGAAACAACTTTCTCTACCTCCTCACCCCTTGCCTATCCAAGCTTCTACGATACGCAGCTGCATTCCGATTATGCTCTGTTAATCCGTTTGCAAAGGCATGTCTGAGTGATCCGTCTGGCTTGGCACACATATAGTAATAGTTATGTTTTTTAGGTGCTATGGCTGCTTCTATCGCTCGCTTATCTGGACAGAAAATAGGTCCTGGAGGTAAGCCTGCATTGAGATACGTATTATACGGATGTTCTTTTTTTAAGTCTACATAGAGTAGTCTGCGTCGCTCTCCCTTGCCTATTACAAACCAAATCGTGGGATCTGCTCCTAGCGGAATGCCTTTATTTATTCTATTGAGATATAGTCCGGCTATGGTAGGCATTTCATCTGCAAATATGGCCTCACCATCTACTATACTAGCGAGTATCACAGCTTCCTTGGTAGTGAGTCCTTGTGCTTTGGCTTTGGCTTTTCGTTCAGCGGTCCAGTAGTTGTTATACTCGTCTACGAACCTAAGCAAGGCTTTATCTGCAGTAGTAGCCCAGTTAAAGTGATAGTGATCTGGAAGGAAAATGCTCCACTTATTCTCAGCTGTAAATCCATTTTGTGATACCCACTCATCCTTCATAGCTAAGCCCAACTCTTCTTCGCTTGCTTGTAGGTTCTTAGCTAAATACTTGATTACACTATCTCGTGTCATTTCACTTTTTAGCTTGATGATAACCTTCTCCCACTTACCATTACCCAGTTTTCTGACTAGCTCCAGATTACTCATACCAGCCCCTATTTTATACCGTCCGGGTTTATACTTTTGGGGTAGATTAGCCTGCTGAGCGACTAAATCAAAGGTTACTTTATTCTCTATCAAATTATGGACAGTAAGATTTTGGAGCACTTGCTCATAGCTATCATCAGAGCGAATATAGAAGTACTCCCCATCTGAGGCATTCGTATTTCCTAAAAATAAGACATAGTACGCTCCAGCTAGGGCAAAAAACCCTAGGAGTAGAAATATGCCAAAATATTTTCGTTGTGTTTTGTTCAAATCTCGATTTGCTTAGGGCAAATAAAGCAAAGTTTAGTATTAGATTTGCCCTGCATAGAATGAAGCTAGCAATAATAGGGTACGGCAAGATGGGTAAAACCATCGAAAATGTGGCTAAAGAAAGAGGCCACACTATAGGAGCCGTTATAGATTCCGATTTTACTGCAGAAGAAATTGCCCATTGTGATGTGGCTATAGAATTTAGTAGGCCAGATGCTGCAGTGGCAAATATCACAAAGTGTTTTAACGCTAAAGTGCCTGTAGTAGTAGGCACTACTGGCTGGTATGCACACTATAAGTCACTTGCCGAAAAGGCAGTAAAAGAAGATGCAGGATTATTTACTGCTACTAATTTTAGTGTAGGAGTCAATATACTTTTTCATCTTAATGAAAAATTAGCCAAGATTATGAATGGCTTTCCTCAATACGAAGTAAAAATGGATGAAACACACCATTTACAAAAATTAGATCATCCAAGTGGCACTGCTGTAACATTGGCCGAGAGCATCATTAACTCGCTTGATAGAAAAAAGAAATACATTGGTCTGCTAGAGGGACAGGATACGGATATTACACCGTTTGATTTGCAAATAGTGAGTAAACGTGAGCCCGAAGTTCCAGGTTTTCATCAGATAAGCTACACTAGCAACATAGATACCATTACCATAAGCCACAATGCTAAAAACAGACTTGGTTTTGCCCAAGGTGCTGTACTTGCTGCTGAGTGGATGAAAGATAAAAAAGGAGTTTTTGGCATGCAAGACTTGCTAAACTTTGAATAGAAGAAACATAAAATGAAACTAAACTTAAAAGAAGACTGGAAGCTACTAAGCAAAAGAGCAGCAATATTTTATATCGTTTTTACGGTAATTAATATTCTCACTTTTGTTTTACTCCTTACGCAAACAGATGCAGGCTTTATCAGCCCCCTTATTTATTTCGTATTTTGGCAAGTAGCTATTTGGGTGTATTACATGTTCCGCTATAAGTATCGTAAAAAGACAAGCGGTGGCGAATGGATAGATGCAGCCATGTTTGCTATAATAGCGGCTACACTTATTCGTACATTTTTTATAGAAGCATATCAAATCCCTACTTCTTCTATGGAAAAATCTCTCCTCAGAGGAGATTTCCTCTTTGTGAGTAAGATCAATTATGGAGCAAGAGTGCCTATGACACCTATCTCTTTCCCTTTTGTACACCAAGAACTTCCTGTAACTGGAGGCAAGGCTTATTCTGAGGCTCTAAAACTGCCGTACTACAGAATGCCAGGT
>JBDNFQ010000196.1:0-19730 GCA_041689715.1 Bacteroidia bacterium | reverse complement strand
TGCAATGAAGTGCGAGAAGGTGTGAGAAAAGTCCAATTCAAAAAACAAAGGGAGTTACTGTTTGATCAAGACTTATTTTCAGGCTAAATTGAACCTAGGCTACGTGTATAATGGGATGTAGAGGCTTTGTAGCTCTGGTTTAAAAACTTTCGGATGCTAGTGATCCGGAGTATTTTAAAGGGGCAAGAGTGAATATTATTTCAATGCTCTTAGGTTTTGTTGGACAAAAGAAAATAAATACAGTATTAGAAGTTGGATGCGGAAATGGCAATACTGGTGCATATCTAAAAGAAATGCTTCCAAACATAAAGTATAGTGGACTAGAGTTAATGCCTGAAATGGCTCATGAAGCAGAACAAAAAATAGATTTTGCTATGCAAGGAAATATTGAGGAAATGCTCAATGATAAGAATGCTTTCATTCATAAAGAAAAATATGATATAGTTATGTTTCTTGATGTTCTTGAGCATCTTTTTGATCCATGGAGGGTAACTGAATTTTTTAAAAACAGACTGAATGAGGATGGTTTAATGGTAGGTAGTGTGCCAAACATGGGGAATTATAATGTTTCCAAGAAACTCCTTTTAAATAATTTTCAGTACGAACCAAGTGGGATTCTTGACCAAACTCATATTAGGTTTTTTACACTAAATAGCCTTGAGAAAATGATAGAAGAAGCAGGGTTAGAAATAGTTCATCTTGAAAGACACAAGAAAAGAACAATCATTGGAAAGATTTTCGATACAGTATTTTCTTTATTCGGATTAAAGCAATTATTTGTGTGGCAGTTTTATTTTATTGCCAGGGTTAAGAAATAAAATACGCATTATAACTATCGGGTATCCCGATTTTACCTTTTTTTTAAAGATCTAATAGTAGTGTGTTAATTTGGACTTTTCACCGTTCTCGATTTGGCATACTTTGATAAATTATTAAACTATCAGTAAGAAAAAGATTACGATTCAGATTTGTTTGCATCTGCACCCATTATATTTAAGAAAGTAGCTTGTAGTGAGAGGATTGTAGATAATAAATGGATTATAGCAACACCTAAGAAATAATCAAATCATCGAAAATAGCTGGAACTCCTGTTCCACCTTTCTCCTTCGCTACCCAGTAGTAATTGGTTAGTGCTTCTCGTACTCCTTCTTTCAGTGGCATTCCTCTGTGCACGCCTGACGTGTCTACTAGTAAAAGACTTCCTGCTTTACCCGTACAGGTTTTTAAGGTATACTTACTATCAGCAAGTATTGTTTCTATTTCAGATTCGGTAAACCGATTATGATTATGCTTAAAGTTATGTTTTAAGATGCCTTCTATGACAGAATATTTGTTTTGTGTCCCAAGCAAATATTGAAAAGGTCCATTTTGTTCAGCTACATCAGTAAGGTAGCAAATTGTCTTTAGTTGTCTTACGTTTACACTGTCTCTATGCCAGCCTCCACCAGATCCTTTGTTGTTTTTGGCAGCTACTATTCGAGCTCCTAGTGTGTGCCCTATAATATGCTCGTCAGTAAGTTGGTAGTATTCGTATCTGACAGCTTGTATCAACTCATTGAAGTAAAACAGTTTATTTATGGTAGGAGAAACATTGTTAATACCTAATGCTCTATTGTCTGCACCCTCAGGATCTACCCATAATCTATCTTTGTAGTCTATCAATACTCTATCCAATTCCTGGCGTAAAGAGGTGATTTCTTCCAATGTAAAGAATGTCGGGATCTCGACTAGTCCGTGGTCTTTTATTTGCTTAACTATACTTTTAGCGTGAGTGCTTACAGAAGTATTGGAGGCATTTATCTTATCTTTTATCTTATATAAGCCTATCTCTAATCCTGATTTTATTAAGTCGATACTTTTCATTTGCTGTCCTCAGAAACTCTTGAACAAATATAGGACTTATAAGATTACACTTGAATATGACTAAGGATATGTTGTTTTTTTTAACTGACTATTAGTTTTAATATTGTCAAACAGTAAGTCATTCGTTAAATACAGCTAGTGAAGTCTATTATAGTAGTTTTAAGACCAGTCTCTATGGCAGAGGCAGAAGAGATTAAAGCAGCAAATCTTGCTGTGTATTCTTTTGAAACTACTAACCTAGATGCTTTCTGCATATCGCATAATGTGATAAGTTTATCTGCTGAAAAATTGAAAGATGTACAGCACAAGAGGCTAAAGTACATTACAGACTTTCCGAGTAGAGCCTATAAAAATGTGACTATAGGAGAGCTCTATCAAGTGGAGGGTGCTAACTTATGGTTCTATAATAAGTTTAGAATAAGCGAAGAATTTGTAAAATCTGGGATAGTAGAAGCTGCTATTGCTCAAGTAGTCGTCGGTGTAGATAGTGTCACCTTATTCTTAGATGCTGACATTCCATTACGAGACTCCAAAGGGCTTGAGGTCCATAAGATATTTCCTCAGGTTAAAAATAATAAATCAGGAATCTCGTGGTCAAATTTATACCAGTATGTCAAGCGAGGCATACGGTCACTTTTTAAGAATGTGAAGTATAAGGAGCACTTACTATTGTATAGTGCAGTTAGGAGGCAAAATATTGTAAGTTTAAAGAATGAGGAAGTGAAAGCAGAATTCACCCAATTACTTTATCTCAAAGAGCAGTTCGAAAACAAGATAACTCCATTAGAAGAATTACCTTTTCCTGAGTTGAAAGGAAAACTATTTGACTATAAATCTCTTATTCAGCCTTATGAAGACTATTCTCTAATGGCTGAATATATTACGTTACGAAAGTTATTTAACCCTTTTGCTTTACTGAGAGTAATTAATGAAGTGAGGGATGTAAAAAAAAATTTATTAGTATGTTATGACGATTTATTAGACCCGAGAGATTTATGGATCATCAAACGTTCTTTACAATTTAATAAAACCAACCATCTTCATTTTCTTAGGTACTTGGGCTATCTTGATTTTTTTAAGAAGCATACATTTAAGAGCGTTATTGCTGTAGATGAAAACTCTAGCCTACAAAAAGTGGTGCTAGATGCGGCAAAGCAATATGGGATAAAAACCTATGGTATACAGCACGGAGTGATACACTCGTTACATCCAGCTTACATTTTCAATCCAAAGGACTTTGAGTTGTTTTCTCCTGTGCCAGATAAGACCTTTTTATGGGGTAAGCATTGGCAGGATATTGCGGTTCAGTATGGTAATTATCCGCTTAGTAAGTTGGCCGTTGTTGGTCAAGTTCGTACAGATATAATTCCTAGTTTCGAGCAAAAGAAGGGTGATCAACCTATGGTTATTTTCGCCTCTCAGCCGCTTTTTGACCAAGAGCTAAAATATCAGGTTTGGAAAACGCTATTTGATGGTATGCAAGGTGTAGATGGACTGCAGCTAGTCGTAAAACCGCACCCCTCTGAGTTTCAGTTAGAGGCTTATTTGTCTGCCCACTTCAGCTCAGAAGCTGGCAACTATACCATAGTGAGAGATCAAGACTTGTATCAGATGCTTGCGGCTTGTAATGCATTAATAACTTGTAGCAGCACTGTAGCTGTAGAGACTATTTATTTTCATAAACCGATCATTGTTTTAGATCCTTATGCGGAAGATATGATGGGTTTTGTAAAAGATGGCTTAGCACACTCTGCCACGAAGTCGGGTGAGCTGAAGTCTTTACTTACTAGTGTGTTGCAAAATGATTTAGAGTTTGATAAGTCTATATATGATGACTATCTGAAACGATATGCGTCAGCTATAGATGGTCAAGTCTGTCAACGCATAATGGACATTGTAGAGAAAGGCTAGTGTATTATACTATCTTCTTTTAGTGGCGTACCCCTTGCTATAGCTACAGCCGATTTTTTACCAATAATGGCCTCAAAATGTTTAGGAGCTATTCCGTCTCCTGGGCGTATTACTCCTATATTTTTAGCAGTAAATTCTTCTCCTTTTACTATGTCCTTTATTACATAGATAGATCGTTTGAATTGCCTACTGGCTTGCTCGCTTTTTTGTGAATTGAGTTGAATTTCTCCCAAGGATAAAAATGCTCGTTCGGTCTCCACTACCAAAGATTTAAGCTCTGCAGGTTCTAAGGAGAATGCACTATCTACTCCGCCTTCACTTCGTGCAATTGTAAAATGCTTTTCGATAACCCGGGCACCAAGTGCCACCGCAGCTATAGATGCCCCTATACCCATAGTGTGGTCCGATAGTCCAATAGTACAATCCGCAAAAATATCTTGCAACTCTGGGATGGTCCTTACATTCGTATTTTCTGGGGTCGCAGGATAGGTAGATGTACATTTAAAAATGACGATGTCTTTTGCTCCACATTCTTTTAGATAGCTTACAGATTCTTGTAGCTCTTCTATATTGCTTGTGCCAGATGATATCAGAATAGGTTTGCCTGTTTGAGCTACTTTTTTGAGCAGTGGGAAATGGTTAGATTCAAAAGAAGCAATCTTATATGCAGGGACATCTAGAGTCTCCAAGAAATCCACTGCTGTTTCATCAAAAGGAGAGGAAAAAGCCGTCATGCCCAGTTCTTTGGCATAGTCAAAGATCTGCTTATGCCACTCCCAAGGGGTATGTGCGGTTTGGTATAGTTCGTATAAGTTTTTACCATACCAAAGTGAGCTTTTGTCTGTAATGTTAAATAGGCCGCCTGTGTGATTAATGGTAATAGTATCAGCAGTATAGGTTTGTAATTTCAGAGCTTGTGCCCCAGCATCTGCAGCTGCCTTTACTAGTTTTAGTGCTCGTCCTATATCCCCATTATGATTGCCAGACATTTCTGCTATGATGAATGGTTTATGGTTCGCACCTATAGTAAATTCGCCTATTTTGAAATCTCTACTCATTGTATTGGTAGTGTAAATTTAAATGAATCTGCATATTCCGCAGCTTTTGTTTTAGTGAATAGTAACTTTTCAAATATGCGTAAAGAGGCAATGTTGCTTTCCTTTACAAATGCAGTAATTTGTGTTAGGGACCTTAATTGCTTCACTTTTTTAATGCTTATTGAAACCATTTGGCTTGCTAGCCCAGCTCCTCTATATTCTTTATCTAGAGAGTAGTTAATGGTAGCGTTTGTTCCCTCTATTGTATATCGTGTTACCCCTATTGGTATTCCGCTTAGCTCACAGATTAGTAAGAGTGCGTTCGAGTCTTTTAATCTAGCATTGAACCAAGTAGTGTGCTCTGCTATTGGGATTGTGTTTTTATTGAATGACTGCGACCTAGTATCCTTGTCATTAGCCCAATCGAATAGCAACTTGCAATCTTCAGAATTCGCATCTCGAGTGTCTAAAAATAAGCCTAACAAAGCACTGTTAATTCGTCTAGGATTTTTGCTAAAATCTATTTTCGATGTTTTATCTAAAGCCTTTGGAATATCACTCTCTGGAAGTTGTGCTGCCAATTTACTCTCTGTTAAATAATTAAATAGCCTATGCTGATTATCCGCAGTTTGCACTATATATAAATTTGGGTTTTGAGATAAAAACTCCAATGCCATAGTGCTGGCAGAGGTTATCCCAAAAGTGCTATCGGCCATCAATGGGGTGAGCTCTTCTGCTGTTAAATTGCTGTGTACTTCTATTCTTGCGGCACTTTGCTGTATTGTATCTTGTAGCTCCTTCTGATGTTGGTAGTGTAATCCTATAACCGCCTTTATGACCATTGCAGAATTATTCGCAAGGGATTTTAAAATTTTATTGGTGAAATTATAGGGGTCTGATCCACCCAATCCAATGAAAATATAGGGTTCGTCTATCTTAGATACAGGCTTATTCAGAAAAGCAGACTGCAATAAGGTATACTCAGCACCTAGGCAGAATTTTGTGTTGGTATTATGAATGTAATCGCTTGCTTTTAGGTCTCCGTTATTCGATAGCACTATTGTGCAGTTTATTTCTTGCGGGTAGTCGCTTACTAGGGCAACCTTATACCCTGCCTGCATAAGTCTCGTTTGGTATCCTATATCAAATGTGTAACCGTCTAATACGATAATGGTGTTGTCCTTTGACCAACGGCCTATTTCTTCGAAATCCTTCTTTGCCGAAGTTATAGATTCAAATACAGCTTGAAAAGCAGGCGATAAGTTTTCCGAGTTTGTAATAAGATGTGCAGTAAATCTTTTGGGGTCTAGGTTCTGAGCCAATGCTAGCATTCGCATAAGGTGACCCAAACCTATTTGATGAGACCCGTCAGCACGACATATTATATTAAGTTTTTGGGTCATTCAATAGTTTGAATTTTATTTCTGCAATAGCCCAATCTTCTAAAGTATCTATATCTTGTGTCTCGGTTTCTTTCAGCTCTATTATACTGGTGTTGTCAGTCCACAGCTGCTTTTTTATGGTTATAGCTTTAGTTTTTACAAAATAAAAGATTCCAACGTCGTGGTATATTTTTTCTAAATCCTGAGAACGAGTAAATTGATGCTTGGGCTCACGCATTACTACTCTTCCTTGCTTGTTTTGTATCAAGGCTCTTTGCACAGGATGGCTATACTGTACGGCAGGAAAAATACAATCTAATGCTTCTGATATTAGTATGTTGTGTGCAGATTTTAGTAAAGAAGGGGATACAAAAGGAGCCGTAGCGTATATACAGCAAGCTAAGTCAAAGTGCTGCCCATTGGCTTCGTAAGCACTTAGCACCTCTTCTATCACATCTATAGTGGTGGCATAGTCATTTGCATTTTTCTCTGACCTTAGAAACGGGATTGAAGCTCCGTATTGTTGGGCTATCTCAGCTATTTCTTTGTCGTCTGTGCTTACCATTACTTCATCAAAGAGTCCACTCTCAATAGCGGCCTCTATACTGTAAGCTATTATAGGTTTGCCACAAAAGAGCTTAATGTTTTTGCGAGGTATACGTTTGCTACCTCCTCTTGCCGGTATAATACAAAGTGTCTTATTTTGCATAGGCAAGTACCTTATTGATTACGTATTCTTGCTCTTCCAAAGTAAGAGTGGGGTACAACGGTAGACTAATACATCTAGTATAGTAAGCCTCGGCGTTAGTTAAATCGGCACTTTGGTATCCTATTTTCTTATAGTAAGGCATCGTATGCACAGGGATATAATGGATTTGAGAGAAAATGTTATTTTCTCTCAGTCGGTCATATAATTCTTTCCTATTATTTACTTCTATTACAAAAAGATGATGAGCATTTACATGTCCATTTGGCAACGCTTGAAATTTTATTTTCCCTTCAAATGCTTTTTTATATCTGTCGGCAATCTGGTTGCGAGTTTTTACACCATCTTCATTGCGAGCTAGTTGGGTGATTCCCAAAGCAGATTGAAAATCTGTCAATCGATAATTAAAGCCTAATTGTTGCATTTCGTAAAACCATCCGCCGTGGTTCTCCTCCATATTTTCTATGGTTATGCCGTGAGTCCTTAGTTTTGTTAGTTTCTCATAAAGGGTTTTTGAGTTTGTGGTTAACATTCCTCCTTCGCCACATGCTATGTGTTTCACAGGATGGAAAGAAAACACAGCTATATCTGCATACTCGCCGTTTCCGCATCTCTGTTCTTTTTGTAGTGAGTCAGTAAAGGAGCCTCCAGGAGCGTGGCATGCGTCTTCTATGATCCATAGTCCATATTCGTCGGCCAGTTTTCTAAACTCTTCAGTGTCTAACGGTAATCCGGCAAAGTCTACGGGTATTATTCCTTTGAAAAATCCTTTGGGCTTACTGCTCAATAGAGATCTTACGCTATCTATGGACAGTAGATAGGTATCGGGATCTATATCTGCAAACCAAACTTCTCCTTTTGCATACCGCACACAGTTGGCCGAGGCAACAAATGTGATAGGAGTAGTTATTACTCGTTCTCCGGGTTTTAAATTAAGAGCAAGTACGGCTATATGAAGGCCAGCAGTAGCATTGGTTACGGCTACGGCATATTTAGCACCTATATATTGAGCAAACTTTTGTTCAAATTCTTGCACCTTGGGTCCTTGGGTCAGAAAATCTCCTTGTAGCGTTTCTAAAACCGCATCTAGGTCTTCTTGGGTTATGTTCTGTCGTCCGTAAGGTATTTTTTTCATAGTCTAAAAGTTTCATCCACGTGATCCACAATAAGTTTTCGCAAGCTATCTACTGTTTCCCATTCCGTATTATCCCCAGAGTTATAGCTGAATCCTGCTGCTACATTTTTGGCGTTAAATCGAGCTTTAAATTGAGCAATATCCCAATTGGGCATGCTTGGTAATATTACATAATATTTTCCTAAATCGAAGGTATAGAAAGAGTCAGAAGAGGTAACCATTTCTTCGTGTATTTTTTCACCAGGTCTTATACCAATGACTTTTTGAGGTATTTCTGGTGCTATGGCAGTAGCTACATCTGTAATTTTATAAGAAGGTATTTTTGGTATGAATATTTCACCTCCCCAAGCTTCGTGAAGAGCGTGAAGGACCATGTCTACACCGCCATCTAAGGATATGTTAAATCGAGTCATATTAGGATCGGTAATAGGTAAAAACCCTTCTTCTCTTTTCTTTAAAAAGAAAGGAATAACGGAACCATTAGAACCCATAACATTTCCATATCTTACTACTGAAAATCTAATTTCTTTTGAGCCTCTAATATTATTAGCTGCCACAAAGAGTTTGTCAGATGTAAGTTTAGTGGCACCATAAAGATTGATCGGGGCACACGCTTTGTCTGTACTCAGGGCTACTACTTTTTGTACACTTGTTTCTAGGCAAGCATAAATTACGTTTTCTGCACCATTTACATTTGTTTTAATACACTCGGAAGGGTTGTACTCTGCCAAGTGTACGTGCTTCATAGCCGCAGCGTGTATTACATAATCTATTCCCTGAAAAGCTCTTAGTAGTATATCTTTATCTCGTACATCACCTATAAAGTAACGGATAGCAGGGTACTTTTCTCTTGGGTACTCCATGGCCATTTGAAATTGCTTTTGCTCATCTCTTGAGAATATGACCAAACGAGCTACATCAGGGAATTTATCAAAAATACGCTTAGTCAGGGCCTTGCCTAATGAGCCAGTTCCTCCGGTTATTAATATGGCTTTGCCGTTTAAGTCTAAGTGGTTTTGCATTCTTTCTATCTTTAATAACAAAACTAACAGAAAAGTAGAGATTGAAGTCTCTATAGGCTCTAAAATAATGAATAAGACGACTAATAGCGAAACATTAAAAAGTGGGCGACTTTAGAGGATGCAGTTAGTCTTTGTGTATGATATTTTAATCAAAAAAGGTTTGCATTCTTTTTATAGTCTTTGTTATTGGATTAACTTCGCTTTCTTTAGATGGGAGTAGTAAAAAGACAAGGGCTTAAATTGAGTATAGCATCTTATGTAGGTGCACTTATCGGGATGCTCAATATTTTTATATTCCCAGGTATTTTTACCGATAGACAAATTGGTTTATTTATGTCAGTGATATTACCAATCGCTGCATTGGTTGGGCTTTTTATGTTGCTGGGTTCTAATGTCGTTGCACTTAAGTTTTTTCCTAAATTTAAGAATAATGAAAACGGACACAATGGTATGCTTTCGGTCATACATATTTGGGTGTTGGTTGGGGCGGTTTTAGTAGTTCTTTTTAGCCTCATTGGCTTGCCCTATCTAATAGTGGCTTTTCCTAATTTGTCAAACATACTAGAATATAGACAGTATATCTTACCTACTACCTTATTCTTAGGCTTGGCATCACTTTATAATGTACTTTGTCAAAATTTTCATCGCGTAGTAGTGCCAGGCGTATTGTTGCGTTCTGGCATTAAGCTTACCTTGCTGGGCGGCGGTGCTTTATACTATTTTAAGCTGATTGATTTTTCGCAGTTTCTGTGGTTAGTGCCGCTTAATTATTTTGCAGTTTGTATTGTGCTGCTTTTTTATGTGGTTAAGGTGGGTCAGTACAAGTTTAGCTGGCCTGTTTCTTTTTTGCAACAGTTACCAAAAAAGGAAATAGTTTCCAATGGTATGTTTGGACTTTTTCTAGGTATTGGATCTACATTAGTCTTTAGCATTGATTTGCTGATGGTGCCCATGCTTACTACCTTAGAATCTGGGGGACATTATGTTATAGCAGAGCGAATGAGCCAGATGGTAGAAATACCTACAATTGCATTACTGACCATTGTGGGGCCCTTGCTTGCTACTGCATGGAGTAATAAGGATAAAGCAGAGATTCAAAAACTGTACTCATCTAGCTCTTTGAATCTATTAATTCTTGGATTTTTAATGGCGATAGGATTAGTTGTAAATCTCAATAATCTGTATGATATAATGCCAAATGGCGAAATCTACAGAAGTGGTTACTATGTGGCTATTTTTTTAGTAGCAGGTAAACTAGTCGAAATGTCTACTAGCTGTAACCACAGTATTATTTTGCTTTCAGATAGGTATAGAATAAACTTTTATATTTTAGGGGTGCTTGCAGTTTTAAATATCACTTTAAATCTAATTTTGGTTCCAAAATTAGGGCCAAAAGGAGCGGCTATTGCTACTGCTACTTCTCTAGTTTTAGTTAATGTTTTTAAGACAATATACATTCATAAAGTATTTGGGTTTAGTCCTTTCAGCAAGCAAACGCTGTATTTGATAATGGTAGGATTAATTGTGCTGGCAATTGGATTCTTTTTACCTAAAATTTCATCCTCTTTCGTAGATTTAGTAGTAAGATCTACAGTAGTATCTATTGTATACGTTGTTACAGTCTATAAAATGAGAATATCTGAGGATCTAAATCACTTGTTAGATAAATATACAAAAGGTCTTTTGGCTAAAGTATCAGGGGGCAAATAGGCTAAACCGTTCGTTTCTGTCTCCAATTGTTTTGCAAATAATATAAGGGTTAACCTAAAATTCATTTTACCTTTGCACTCTAAATTTAATCAGTAGCATGCTTAATATTATTCTATTTGGCCCTCCCGGGGCAGGGAAGGGCACACAGAGTGCAAAGCTTATTGAAAAATACAACTTAACACACTTGTCTACGGGCGATGTCTTTAGGTTTAATATAAAGAATGAGACCGATCTTGGTGTGCTCGCTAAGAGTTTTATAGATAAAGGAGAGTTGGTGCCAGATGAAGTGACTAATGATATGGTTGCTGACTTTTTGGACCAAAATTTTAATAAGAACGGATTTATTTTTGACGGATATCCCCGAACAATTCAGCAAGCAGATGCATTAGCAAAGATGCTTGAGGATAAAAATACTGCGATCTCTTTAATGGTAGCTCTAGAAGTAGAAGAAGATGAGCTTGTGAAACGCCTACTTGAGCGTGGTAAGACAAGCGGTCGAGCAGATGACCAAAGTGAAGATACCATTCGAAATAGATTAAGAGTATATCAAGAGGAAACTGCTCCTGTGGCTTTGCACTATTCTAACTTAGGAAAGTATAGAGGTGTGCAAGGTATGGGCTCTGTGGACGAAATATTTGTCCGTCTTTCTCACTGCTTAGACTCCGTTTCAGAAACTGGCGAGTAGTTTTTTCTAATTTATTAACTTAATATAATTCTTTTGCCATTATGAGTAACCAAAATTTTATAGACTACGTTAAAATTAACGGTAAAAGTGGAAGAGGTGGTCCAGGAAGTCATAGCTATTTTAGAGATAATCTAAATGCAAAAGGGGGTCCAGATGGCGGAAATGGTGGACATGGGGGCTCTATAATTCTGCGAGGTAATTCTCAACTGTGGACTCTACTGCATCTCAAGTTTAAAAGACACATCAAGTGTGCAGATGGTGCTCCAGGTAAGAAGAAGCACATGACGGGTAAAAGCGGTAAAGATGAGATTATTGAAGTGCCTCTAGGTACTGTAGCTAAACATCCAGAAACATTTGAAGTGTTAGGAGAGATTACAGAAGATGGTCAAGAAATAGTGCTCCTAAAAGGTGGGCTAGGTGGACTGGGAAACGCTAATTTTAAAAGTGCTACAAATCAAACTCCCCGATATGCTCAACCAGGCCAGCCAGGGAAAGAGGAGTGGTTTATTCTAGAATTAAAAGTATTAGCAGATGTAGGTTTAGTAGGATTGCCAAATGCTGGCAAGTCTACTTTACTATCTGTAGTGTCGGCAGCTAAGCCGGAGATAGCAGATTATGCATTTACTACGCTTACGCCTAATCTAGGTATCGTAAAATATAGAGAGTATAAGTCATTTGTGATGGCAGATATACCCGGTATTATAGAAGGTGCAAGTGAGGGTAAAGGTTTAGGGCATAGATTCTTACGCCATATAGAACGAAATGCAGCCTTGCTGTTTATGATACCTGCAGACAGTGTAGATATAAACGCGGAATACAAAATATTACTCTCTGAGCTTAAAAAGTTCAATGAAGAGCTCATGTATAAGCAGCGAATTTTAGCCATTACCAAAAGTGATATGATGGATGATGAACTAGAAGCAGCTATGCGTGAGGAGATTGACGTAGATTGTGACTTTATCTTTATATCAGCAGTGTCAGGTAAAAATATAACACAACTCAAAGACAAACTTTGGGAAATGATGCAAGATTAGTGAGTTGTAAACTCGTCAATTCTTTATAAACTCTTCTACAATTTCACTAATACTAGATTGATTGCCATCTATTAAAATTAATCCTATGCTAGAGTCAGATTCTATAATGTTATAGCTGAAATTGTTGGGTAATTTTTTAAATCCATAAAGAGCAACGGTGTCAAACCTTGTCTTATTATATTCATTCATTAACCAGGTTCTGCGTTCATAAGCTGGCATTATAGTGATAGGAAAATCATCTAAGAGGCATTGACAACCGTAGTTGATTATTTGTTCCTTAGAATTAGCTTCAACGGCCATTATCAAAGTTGTTTGACGCTGAGAAAATGATAAGTATTTTTCACAATTTTGTTTAAGCTGATCTACTTTCATGACCTCTACTACGCTGTTTTTGCTGCCTCGTAGTGCGTGTGAAGTCAAAGAATTGAAAAGTGAAACCTTTATCATTAATGAAACTATAGCTGCTACGGATAAGCATAAGGTAATCTGCTTTTTTAGTCTGTCAGAGAAGGTCTGTAATAACGCAATTGATAAAACAATAATTATAAATGGATATGCCAAATACATTCTTGCACCTGCAAAAAATACGGAGTTAGTTCCGTCGCTTACCTTAACTGAGAAAAAGGATAAGAATATGATGAGAATGGTAATTAGTGTGACTATGGCTGCGAGTCTATCTCGTTTGTTGAACCAATAGATCAAAGGGAACAACAGTACTAAGGTAATCCATCCACCTCTCCAAAATATAGGTGTAACAAAGTCAAAATAAGAACTAAGATTATTGATAATGCTTTGGAAGGCATCAGTGCTTAATGTAAGCATTGGGCTGCTGTGTATTGTTAGTTCTGGATGTATTGAGTAGTAAAGTGCCGATAATAAGATAGGAATTGTGCCTATACTGAATCCAACTATAAATGTAATAATGGGGGTCCTTAAATTGCGAGTAAAATTTGATAGTGGCAGCAAGAATAGAGGCAAAAGAAGGACGCAATTCAAATTGCAATAAAAAGCAAGGCCAAGGGAAATTCCACTTAATAAAGCTGTTACTTTATTGAACAGTTTAGTGTTGTTTTTGTACCAGAAGAACAATGCGATAATACCAAAGAATATGCCAGTGACAAAGCCGCGAGGAATGCTTGCCAGCATCAAATATTCCTGAGAAAGTAGTAAGGATATAAGTAGTGGCACTACGCCCAAAAGTGGACCGTGTACTTTATAAAAAAAATGAGTTAGAAGCAATACAGGTAGGGTGCTAAGTACAAGTGTAACAAGGGGCAGAGAGAAAGCGAGGTTGCCTGTTATCCAATAAAGAGGTACCGCTAGTATAGACTCGATAATAGGATTATACGATTGGCCATAAAAGCATGGCCCGTGAAAAATCCCGTTGGACAAATCCTTTGTCATTTGCCACATCACAGCTTGGTCACTATCAGTATATTCTATGGAAAACCTAAGAAATGTATTTAGTCTGTCGAGTAAAAACAGAAGGTAAAAGCAAATTAGACCAATCTTCGAATTTAGAAAATTTAACATTCTTTTAAAATACCTCCTTCAACTCACGTAAATCTTTAAAAGAATGACAATCTGGGTGCTGATATTCAGAGTCATTATGTGTCAGCCAATAGGCTTTCCATCCACTGGCGATAGCTCCCTTTACATCAGCCTCTAGATTATCTCCTACGTAGTGACTTGTCTTTAAATCACTTTTAGCATTTTTTAGAGCCGTTTCAAATACCAATGGATGTGGTTTTTGTACACCTACTTCTTCTGATATAGTGAGCGACTGGAAGTACTTTCCTAAGTTAGAATGATTTAATTTCCTGCGTTGTACTTCTGCAAATCCATTGGTGATAAGGTGTAGCTCATATTTGCCTGCTAGGTAGTCTAGTAAGTCGCGAGCACCGTCAATTAAGATGGTCTTTGTTGGGCAAATTTCTAAATATTTCTCCCAGATATTATGAGGTATTTGGTCTTCGTCTACTTCCATCTCTCGGAAAGTATCTACAAAACGTTTACTACGGAGCACCTCTTTAGTTATTTTGTTTTGTCGGTAGAGCTTCCACATTTCATCATTGTTTCTTACGTAAATGTCTAAGAAGTCTTGTTCACTTCTATGCGAGAGGTAACGGACTTGGTATATTTGGTACAACTCTCTTAAGGTCTCTTCAGCGTTAGCGTCAAAATCCCAAAGTGTGTGGTCTAGGTCGAAAAATATGTTTTTTGGCATGTGTTTTAAATTATAACATTAAGATGTTAGAGTGTAATCACGTAAAGTATCGTTATTGAGTTCCATTTTTCGCTAGTAGCTCTATTTTTTTTATAAGATCATTAAGATTTAAACTTAAGTTTAAAATTAGGTGGGCAAATCCTCAAATATGTCATTTGCCAAGTGTACAGCATTTTTTGTTATTTTTTCGCAAAAGAAGTTAATGATTATTCCTTTAGGGCAATTCAAAAGTCTCATATAGCTTAGTGCTTGGGCATGATGAATGGGGTGAATCTCGTTAACGGTTTTTAGCTCGACTACAATTTGATTGTTAACTAGTAAGTCTGCTTTTATTTCAGATTCTAGGACTATATCTTTATAGGTGATAGGCACTTTTAATTGTTGTTTTACATCAAATCCTTTCAACTTAAGTTCGTGAACTAAACATTGCTCATAGACAGACTCCAACAATCCAGGACCCAGATAATTATGAACGGTAATAGCACAAGAAATAATGTCGTAGCTGAGTTGGTTCAGTTCTGATTTCGTCATTTTAGTTGTATGTTTTTTTCAATGTTTTGTTTTCTGCTTGCAGAAATCTTAATGTACTTTTTGGAATCTTGTTTTAGCACCCCTAGCTACTCCCTTAAATTATATATTCCGACTTACTTCTGTTATTTATCTTAATGTTTAAACTAAATTGTCATCTAGTATGTAATTATGCTTCGAAAAACGGAATGCCGTATAATTTTTTTTGTTTTCATCTCGCAAATATCAGAACCCCTAGTGTTTGGTCTTATAGTTTCTCACCGAAAGACAAATCCCCTGCATCACCTAGTCCAGGTACTATATACCCGCTGGCATCTAGTGTCTCATCTATCACGCCTATCCAAAGATCGGCATTTGGGATGTTTGCAGTGACGTAGTCTACACCTTGCTGACTACCTATCACGCTTACTAAGTACACTCTACTAGGCTTTCCTTTTTTCATGAAAGCTTCGTAGGTCTGCACTAGACTTTGGCCAGTGGCTAGCATAGGGTCACAAATGATAAGTATGCGATTATTTATATCTGGAGTGGCCACATATTCTAATACTATTTCAAATTCTGTATCTGCAGTATGTTTTCTATATGCAGAGATATAGGCTAGGTCTGCTTGGTCAAACATATCATTTATACCTCGCTGAAGTGGCAGTCCGGCTCTGAGTATAGTTGCCACAATGGGCTGCTCTTTCAGTTTTTTTACCTTAGCTATTCCTAGTGGTGTAGTGGTGAAATGGATGTCACTCTCCATTTTTTTGCTTATTTCATAAGCGGCTATTTGCCCTATGCGTTCTATGTTTTTACGAAAACGAGCTCGATCCTGCTGTATGTCTTTATCCCTTAGTTCACGAAGAAATTCGCTTACCAAAGAAAATTCTTTAGATAGTATATGTACCACCCTTCGAAAATAACACTCAATAATTCTATTATTCAATTACTCAATCCTTAATTTTGGAAAATGAATTTCAATGATCCATTTGTAAAGCAACTTATAGACTTAGCTATAGCAGAAGACATAGGAGATGGGGACCATAGTAGTCTTGGTTCTATTCCTGCTGGCACACAAGGTCAAGCTCGCCTCCTCGTAAAAGACGAAGGAGTCCTCTGTGGCATGTATTTGGCTATGCATATCATGGAGCGTATAGATGCAGACGTGGTATTTCATCAGCTGATAGACGAAGGAGCGTGGGTGAAATATGGGGATATAGCTTTTACTGTAAAAGGGAGTGTGCACAGCATACTACAAGCAGAGCGACTAATGCTTAATTTTATGCAGCGTATGAGCGGAATAGCTACAGTTACCAAACGATTGGTAGATGAAATAGAGGGAACAAATGCTAAGTTGTTGGATACACGTAAAACTACTCCTGGGCTACGAACTTTTGAGAAGTATGCAGTAACAGTGGGCGGAGGAGTAAATCACCGTTTTGCACTTTGGGATATGGTGATGCTCAAGGATAATCACAATGACTATGCAGGTGGAATAACAGGAGGAGTGACGCGAACAAAAGAGTACCTAAACTCTAAAGGTAAAAATATTAAAATAGAAGTAGAAACACGTGACTTGAAAGAAGTGCAAGAAGCACTTGATACAGGTTTAGTAGATCGTATAATGTTTGATAATTTCAGTCCAGAGCTAATGGTAGATGCCGTAAAACTAGTGAATGGTAAATGTGAAACAGAAGCCAGTGGAGGCATTACATGTGATACTATTCGCAGCTATGCAGAAACGGGTGTAGACTATATTTCAGTAGGAGCTCTTACTCATTCCGTGAAGAGTTTAGATTTGAGTTTAAAGGAGTTTTAAGGGTAGATTTGAGTAGTGAGTAAAATGAGCCGGTTTAATAATATTGTAAGTATGTTCTTCCTTTCAGCGTTAGTTGTTTCTTGTATAAATAAATCAACCAGCGTCCAAAATGAAATTATAGCTAGGCCATATAATGCAGTTAAGGTTGAGTTTTATGACGAGTGTAGTGAGAAGTATTTGGAGAATGTAAAGTTATATAAAAAAAAGTTTGTGGGTTATGAGGCTCAAGAGTATTTATATTATAATTTTAGTAATTCAGAAAGAGTAGAACCTATGGTAGGGTTTTCTAATTTTTACTCTTTGGACTCCTTGAGAACTTATAGAACTTACTATTTGTGCATTAAAGGGAATAATTTGAATCAATTAAATTTAGGTATTGATTACATGCCTATTAGGGTTGAAAAAATAAATCGAGATACAATAATTAAGCTAAATAGGATAGGTGAAATCACTATTGATTCTAATTCATTTCTTACATTTATAAGTCAGTATGATACTTGGGAAATGTATGTTCAGGATGCGGAAAGGAGCACTCATCATGTTCTAACTGAGATTGGAGGTTATTCTACAGGTAACTTAGTATTTGACAGCAAGAGTCAATTTGAATTATTTATTTATAAAAAACAAAAGAGTAGCAAAAATTATCATCATAAAGATATCATTTACAAAAGAGTATTAAAAGATTTAAAATGTAAAAATAACATTGTATACATTGATTGACTTAAATGTATGTCATTACTAATTGCTCAACACCTCAGTAATCCCTTCCACAAAAACCTCGTGCACACCGTCAAAATTTACTAGGTCCATTTTTAGCTTGCTACTGGATACCGCATCGTAAAATTCTTGGACTGATGCTTCTGTTCTATACGGGTCATTCACACCACTGAAGTAGGTCATCTGAATGGGGTCAAAAATGTCTTTTTTAATGTGTAAATCCACATCTGGGGGTACTAGTCCGCTGCATATCAGAAATTTAGATGGTTTTATATCTCTTTCTGCAAGCCATCGAAATGCGGTAGCTACTCCTTGACTAAAACCGAGGATATTGACTTCTTCCCATTCTTGCTCTTGACTTATCTCTGTGTGAATAGCATCTAAGTAGTTGATATAATTCTCTATATCTTGCTCTCTATTCTCTTTGGTCATCCAGCTAGCACCTACTCGGCCGCTTGTGCCTTCTAAGTAAAAATAGTGTTGTCCTTCGGGAGCTATTATGGTGTATTCGTCTCCAAGTGGCTTAAACTTACGGATAAAGAATTTAGCTAACTGACCGTAACCATGTAGAACGTAGAGTAGTTTATTGCCTGTGCCATCTCGGTAGTAGGTGGCTTTTTGCTGATAGGATACTTGTTGACTCAATACAATGCAAAGATAGAATCCTAAAATCCGAAAATTTGATTTATTCTTAAACTTATATCTTGACTTAAACTTAAATTTGCTGCGATGACCATTTCTCTTATAGTAGCCCGAGCTCAGGATAATGCCATAGGCAAAGACAATGACCTTCTTTGGAAGATAAAGGACGATTTAAGGCTATTTAAACGAACTACTGCTGGACATGTGGTGATACACGGACGCAAGAGTTTTGAGAGCATAGGTTTCCCATTGCCCAATAGAAGCAATATCATTATCACTCGGAATAAAGACTATAAGGCAGAGGGTGCTTTCGTGACTAACTCTCTAGAAGAAGCTATTGAGCTAGGTCAAAAACTAGAGATGAATGACGAGATATTTATCCTAGGAGGAGCAGAGATATATCGCCAGTCGCTAGATGTGGTAGATAGAATGTACCTCAGTGAGGTGAAGGGAGAGTTTCCTGATGCTGATGCTTACTTCCCAGAGCCAAACCTACAGGGTTGGAATCAAGTGAAATGTGATACATACGAACAGAGTGAAGCAAATGAGTTTGCTTTTGACTTCTGTGTGTGGGAGAAGGGTTAGTACAATCTCACCCCAGTTTCAGGTTTTTTTAAATCTATCCAAAATATATGAATGGCTTTGTTTTTGTCCATTTTTGTCTAGCTTAGCTCGTGCCTCGCTTTAATAGCTCATCCCTTAGCCAAGTTAACTGTGTGCAATGGGCTTTTTGGCAGATATCCCGTTTTAATCGGGGCATTATTTGCAATGAGTGTACTGGCTAATCGTTGCTAATGAAAATTATTCGTTGAATTTTACGCACCGAATAGGAAGGCTAATAGTTGCAAGAAAGTTTTATTCTAGGTATTGAGGATTCTATAGAATTCCTTCTTTGAAGTTGTATTTGTTGGAATGGCTATTTCTCTTTACCATCAATGACTTTACCATTATTATAATAGAGGTAGCCATCAACCTCACCATTGGCACCGTCATAGATAATCCACCTTCCTTCTTGTTTGTCATTTAGAAAGAATCCTATTATTTCTAAATTGCCATTCTCGAAATAACCGAATACAGAATCTTGCACCTGATTCTCTTTCCAATTTTCTACACTTTCCAGTTGACCACTTTGATAGTAGGT
Source organism: Bacteroidia bacterium (assembly GCA_041689715.1). Lineage (GTDB taxonomy): Bacteria > Bacteroidota > Bacteroidia > NS11-12g > UBA9320 > UBA9320. Next base: position 189 of record JBDNFQ010000196.1, on the reverse strand, counting down.
TTTCCAAATTCCTTCTTTTGAGTCATTAACTAAGTGTCCCTCTAAAGATGTAGGCTTCCCTTGTTTAGTACCTTTTATTAATTGAATAACAAAGTTATTCAAAAATCATCTAGGGGTACCCCTAGATGATTTTTGGCGTATAAAATTGGAGGTATACCTCCAAGTGCATCGTGTGGTCTTTTATTATTA